>VGOH01000068.1 GCA_016875955.1 Chloroflexota bacterium | reverse complement strand
CCTGAGCGGCGGGATTTACGGCTTGGCGGTGGAAGATAATGTGCTATATGCTCTTGAGTTCAATCCGAGCGCAAAACAGAGCCGACTTTGGCATTGCCTGTTGCCCACCAGCACCTCCCTTTCATCGCTGAGCTGGGATTCTAGGAGTACCAATAAGGCAACAGACCCTACCGACCCTGAGGTTGCTTTCAATGCCCAGCCTCAGGCACTGAGACTGAGCCAGGGCGGCAAGCTATGGGCTATAAAGACGAGTGGCACCAGCCGGCTTTACTCTATTGAGGATGCTATGACGAAGCTGGCTCTGCAGGCCCCGGACAATGACTATATCAGCCCGGTTAACCCGGTGTCCGGGATTGCTCAGGAAATAGCTTTTCGCTGGGAACGAACGCTGGATGCTACGGAATATGAGCTTGTCATTGCCCAGGGTGAGGAGTTTATCGAAAAGGTCGCCAGTATAACGGTAAGCAGCAACAGCACGTCAGTGGCGGTGCTTGTTGGGCCGCAGGCTACAGGCGCAGCACAGGTCAGCTTTTCCGCAAATACGACCTATTACTGGAAAGTCCGCATCATTCAGCCACTCTTCCGTATTGCGTCACAGCCCCGGGCCTTTCATGTTGCGCCGCTGGTGGTAACGCCGCCGGTCATCGTCAAGCAATCCCCGCCGCCGGTTATCACCTTGCCGACGTCGCCCTCAGTGGAGATTCCGTTTCCGCCGATAGAAGTCCCACCCGTAGCCCCGCCGGAAGTTGTCTTCGTCCCGCAGGCAACACCTGCCCCGGTGGTGCCGGGTTATATCTGGGCGGTCATTGCTGTCGGCGTCGTTATCCTGCTTATCATCATGGCATACGTATTGATGAGCTTCGTGGACCGTTTTCTGGTCTACTGGCTGCGGCGGGGCAGGTACCGCTGGTCCCGGTGGCGGCGGCAACGGTTTGAGGCTAAATATGAAAAACAGCCTCTGCCGGTGGCCGACTCCCTTGAGCAGGTTGAGGCCTTGCTCAAGCAGGTGACCTGGACGATGGACGGACCCTGGCACCTCTTTGATGCCATCAGCTATCCGCAGACAGTCTGGGCCAAAAAGAAGGATGATTGCGATGGCTTCGCCGTGCTGGCCGCGGCATTGCTCAAGCAATGGCAGCCGGAGTCTAAGCCGGTGTTGATTACCGCCATGCTCAGGCCGATGCGTAAGAGCCACACGGTGTGCGCTTTCAACGTGCCCGGCGCCGGCCTGTGGTTCTTTGACAACTATACGCTGCGGCGCGGACGTTATCGGACATATGCAGATATTGCAGAGGAAGTGCAGGGCAAGGCCCGGCTGGTCTGCTGGGACGTGGTGGAGCCGGATACGCTCCAGACACTGGAGTTCCACGTCGCATCATTATAATGTGGCGGGCGCGAGGTCTTTTTATTTCAGCTTCATTGCCTCTTGCGCTGCCCTGGCGATATCCGCCACCGCCATGCCGTATTTATCAAGCAGCGGGTCTAAATCTTTGGAGGACTCGGTGAACTTATCGGCGACGCCCACCCTTTTTACCGGCACCGGGATTTCCCCTGAGATAGATTCAGCCACGGCGCTGCCCAGCCCGCCGATTATGGAGTGCTCTTCCGCGGTGACCACGGCGCCGGTCTCCCGGGCGCACTTTCTCAGCAGGGGCATATCCAGCGGCTTGACCGTGGGCATGTTGACCACTCTGGCCTTTATTCCCTTTGAGCCCAGCTGGTCGGCGGCCTCAAGTGCCCGGCTGAGCAGATGGCCGTTGGCGATGATGGTGACGTCGCTGCCATCACGCACCGTGATGCCCCTGCCGATTGCCACCTTGTGGCTCTCATCAAAAATAATGGGCATCTCGGCGCGGCTGATGCGTATGTAGACCGGGCCTTCATGCTCGGCGATAAGGGGTATCATCTTTCTGGCCTCAATGCTGTCCGAGGGCACGATGACGGTCATATGGGGCATGGCGCGGAATACGGCGAGGTCCATGATAGAGTGGTGGGTGGCGCCATCCTTGGCGTCGGAAAGGCCGGCGAAGCTGCCGACGATTTTGACATTGGTGTTGGCGTAGGCGACGCAGGTCCTGACCTGCTCCGCGGCCCGCAGCAGGAGCGCGGCGAAGGTGCTGGCGAACGGAACCATGCCGCTCAGGGCAAGGCCAACCGCGGTATCTATCATGCCGGCCTCGGCAATGCCCACGTTGAAAAAGCGCTCCGGGTTCTTCTGCGCGAAGAAGGTGGTCATGACCGAGGAAGAGACATCAGCCGTCAGCACCACGACCTTTTTATTCTCGGCGCCATATTCGGCCAGGGCCTGTCCGAATATCTGTCGCGTATTATCCAGTTTAAACATTTTGCTTCAATTCCTCCATTGCTTGCCGGTACTCTTCATCATTGATGCCCCGGCCGTGCCAGGCGGCCTTGCCTTCCATAAAAGAGACCCCTTTGCCTTTAACCGTATGGGCGATGATGACCTTGGGCTTGTTGCCGTTGGCGCGGGCTTTGTCCAGCGCCGCCAGAACTTCGGGCACGCTGTGGCCGTTTATCTCAAGAACCGCCCAGCCGAAAGATTGCCACTTGCTCTTGAGGGGTTCCATGGGCATAATCTCTTCGGTGGTGCCGTCCAGCTGGACGCCATTGCAGTCAACGATGGCGATTAGTCTGGATAGTTTATACTTTGCCGCGAGCATGGCCCCCTCCCACAAGACACCGGCCTGCAGTTCCCCGTCGCCCAGCAGCACGTAAGTATAATGGTCAAGGCCTTTGAGCTTTGCCGCCAGGCAGAGGCCGGCGCCGATGTTGATGCCGTGCCCCAGACAGCCGGTGGTCATTTCAACGCCGGGAGTTTTCTGGCGGTCGGGGTGTCCCTGCAAGCGGCTGCCGATACAGCCCCACGTTTCCAGCTCGGCGAAGGGCAGGAATCCCCGGCGTGCCAGGGCCGCATATAAAATGGCGCAGGCGTGACCTTTGCTCAGGATGAAGCGGTCGCGGTTTTCCCATTGGGGTCTCTTGGGGTCAAGCTGCAGGTGGTGGAAAAAGAGGACGGACATAATCTCCGCCGGCGAGAGCGAGCCTCCCGGATGACCTTGGCCCCGGCAGTGGGTCATCTCAACCACGTCAATGCGGAGCTGTCTGGCCATGTCTTCCAGTTCCTTGATTAATTCCGGCGCATAACCTGTCTTGGCAACCATCTCTAAGGCATAACCTCCCTAAAAAGTCTTTGGCAGGCAGAATAAATCGTATCCCCTTGCCTGTTATATTGTCAAGTTCTGCATGTAGGGTTTTATTCGCCTGTGGTTATTCTTTTACTCACCCCCTTAATCCCCCTCTCCAGCCATTAATACCGGCTGTTTTTCACCAGTGATTCGGGCTGGAGAGGGGTCAGGGGTGAGGCGTCAGCTGCCAACCGAAGGCAAACAGAACCCAAATGGAGACCTCCCCCCACTTTGATATTTATTTGGGCAGGTATCGCTTGGGGAACTTGGCCACCACGGTGAAGCCGGGGTCGACGACATTGCCGATGCGCATGGTGCCGACCTGGGATATGACCTGAAAAGCCTCCCATTTCTCAAAGTCGTAGTCGCTTTGCAGCCATTTGACCATCTCCACAGTGGCAATGCGGACGCAGTCCATGAGCGGCTGGCCGCTGCCGGTGGTCATGATATGCGTCTCATCCTCAAGTCGGGGCCAGTCAATGCTTTTCCCTTTCATGACATCCAGCTTTACCGTAACTTCGGCGGTGGTTTCCAGGGCCACGCCGCAGAGCTCGCCATCGCCCTGGGCGGCATGGACATCGCCAAAGGAGAAGTAGGCGCCGCGCACCCATACCGGCAGATATATTACCGTGTCCTCTTTGGTCTCAATGCAGTCCATGTTGCCGCCGTATTCCCCGGGGGTCAGCGAGACCTCAATGCGGCCAAAGCGGGGGGCCACGCCGATGGTGCCCAGGAATGGGTGCAGTGGTATCTCAATCCGTTTCTGCCGGCTCGATTTCAGCTTCAGGATGCCGGTATTCTTCTTCAGGTCAAGCTGCCAGTCGAACTTGGCTTCCGGTATGGGGTCGTTCAGGAAAAGTTGCTTGCCCGGAGCTTCGCCGGTGAGGCTGCCGAAATTTGAGATATGCCTTGACCAGGCGTAGTCGCGGTTGAGCTTGATTTGCTGGATGGTCACCGCCAGTATATCGCCGGGCTCGGCCCCCTCAACATATATCGGGCCGACCTGCGGGTTGCGTTCGCAGAGCACTGTATCCGCGTTACGCTGCTTCATTGCCTCCGGCATCGGCGCCATTTTCTCGTTGAATCCCCTGGCGTCTCTGGTTGGCGCCACCACCACATCACCGCTTCTCACAGTCAGAGCCGGCTCATTGGGCCCAAACGTGTAGTAATATATTTGCGGTTCAAGCCGGTGTACTTTGCCCTCTTTCATCTTGGCCTGCCCATTGTTTTATTAAGGTATGCTCGGGACATCCGCATACGAAGGGTCATGTATTGGGATAAGAATATCCGCCAGACCTTTGATGCGGAGGGTGCTCTCGTAGGCGGCCAGGGTATCAGTGTGTGTGCCGGGCGTTATCACCGGCATCAACTTCTTCAGCTCTTCCGGCGGGTAGAAATTCTCCCTCACGCAGCAGAAGCCGGTGATGATGGCCTTGCCCTTGGTGGTATTGATGGCCACGGCCATTGTCCCGGGGGAGTGGCCGGGGGCGGGGATTAGTTCAATGCCAGGGGCGACCTCATAGTAACCGTCTACGAGCACAAAGTTGAGGTCCTTGAGGAGTTCCTTGCGGTAGCTGAGGCCGGTGAGCGGATGGGGTGCGAAGGCGAAGTGCAGCTCTGTCTCGTCGACCAGTACCCGGGCGTTGGTGCACTTGGCGGTATTGGCGCAGTGGTCCCAGTGGAGGTGGGTCTGGATGACCAGGTCAATGTCCTCCGGCTTCAGCCCCAGGCCGGCCAGCGCCTCTTCAAACGTGGTGACTTTTTCGGCGGGGAAGCCGCGGTAGCTGGTGGCCAGGTCGGCATCGGTGGCGGTATCAATGAGGATGTGCTGGTCAGCCCCCTCAATGTACCAGCAGTAGGCGGGGGACATGAATTTTTCCCCGTACCGGTAGCGGTAAAGGAGAATGCCCATGTCTATCTCCATCTTGGTAAGCAGCAGGGGCCTTATGCGGTAGGTTTTGGCCATCTTGTCCTCCTTTGCTTGACTCTCCGTGCCCATTATACAATAATTGACTGAAATGATGCTTGTCAGTGATATTTTGTTTTTACTTGCCTGTGCCTGTTCTTTAGCTTACCCCCTTTATCCCCCTCTCAAACAGGTTTGTCTTTTGTGCTCTATCTCGATAATGTTTGAGAGGGGTCAGGGGTGGGGTGTCAACTGCCAACCAAAGGCAAACAGAAACGATATTTCTGAATAACTGTTATCAGGAGGAAGGAATGCCGGAACGTGTTCAGCATTTTGGTCTCACCGTCAGCAATCTGGACGAAGCCCTTCATTTTTTCTGCGACCTTCTGGGCCTGGAGGCGACGCCTGTCCGCGAAACCAGCGGGGAGCGCCCGGAAACGATTCTGGGTATAAAGGGTGTCTCCCTGCGACTGGCTGTGGTCAAGCTTCCGGACGGCAATAACATTGAGCTTATCCAGTACCTGGCACCGAAAGGGCAGAAGTTAGACCTGAGGACGTGCAACCCCGGCGTATGCCACATAGCCCTGGTGGTGAAGGACATCCAGAAGATGTATGATGACCTCGGCGCCAAGGGGGTGAAGCGCGTCAATCCGCCTTACTGGGGCGGGACGAGCGTGGCCGGCCCGGGCTGGGGCGTCTGCTTTCTCAGGGGGCCGGATGGCATCTCCATAGAGCTGATGCAGCCGCCGAAAAAATAACAGCCCGCATTGGAAGCATTCCGAACTGGTGTTTGAGAAGAAGGGGCTGATACCGGATTTGCAGCAGTTGCTGACAGAGCAGCTTACACAATAGAGATAACTTCCTCCGGTTGTCTTTAACTGAATAATCTTCCGCAACGCACACATTTAAATCTGTGGTCGGAAGTTCTTTCAACTAGGTCACTCTTGCAGTTCGGACACAGAATCTGACTTCTGATATCACCTTTACTTGCGTAATTCATACAACCGTGAATAACGCTGTTATGTTGAAGTTCGTGTTTTTTAACAAAGCAGTAATAGTTGCTACTAGTGTTTAATACCGCATATTTACATCTATTGATACACGATTCTGCTTCATAAGGGAAATCGTAATCAGGATAACTTCGTTTCCCGAAGTATTTCCGTGATAGCCAATTGAGGATTCTCATTTGTTCGTTTCTTTCACTCTCTGTGGTGACTGTAGAAAAAGTTTGAAGATTGAGCACCGCAAGTGACTTGTGTATCAGATGGTAGTCAAGTCCTGCAATAAATTACGGTCAGTAAGAAAGGACAAGGAAGCACAGCATCAACCGACTAGATAGGTTTGGGTGTGGTTTTCCTACCGAAACCTTTCGTGGGTTTTGGTCGCTGCCCAACTTTTCGGGGGAAAGGTTTTGTTCTTTTCGTACTTGTCAATTTTTCTCCATTTGTTGTAATCTGACTACTTAAGACGG
>VGOH01000067.1 GCA_016875955.1 Chloroflexota bacterium | reverse complement strand
GGCGATGACATTGGCCAAGGAGCAACTGCGTTTCAAGCAGAAGGTGGCCGTGGAATATGCCGACCTTATCTACAATGGGCTGTGGTTTACTTCGCTGCATGAAGACCTGGCTGCCTATGTTCAGTCCTCGCAGCGCTACGTGACCGGCACGGTGAGGCTCAAGCTGTATAAAGGCAGCAGCAGTGTGGTGGGGCGGAAATCGCCCTATTCGCTATACAGCCACGGGCTGGCCACCTATGATAAAGGTGACGTCTTTGACCAGAGTGCCTCGGCCGGCTTTATCCATATCTGGGGGCTGCCGGTGAAAACACAGGCCCAGATACAGGGCACCGGGAAACTGAAAAAGGGCTGATATGAGTCATATCAGGGGTCGCTTTCAGAAAGCGATGGCTGAGAAGGTCGCCAGATACACATCATCGTTGCCCTTTGACTGGAGGTTATACCACCACGACATCGCCGGCAGCATCGCCCATGTCCGGATGCTGGCCCGGCAGGGCATCATTAACCAGACTGACTCCGTGGTTATCGTCCAGGGGCTTGAGGCCATTGAGCGGGAGATTGCCCGGGGCGAATTCAAATTCAAGGCGGAACTGGAAGACATCCACATGGCCATCGAGGCCCGTCTCATGGAAAAGATAGGTGAGGTCGGCGGCAAGCTCCATACCGCCCGCTCGCGCAATGACCAGATAGCCCTGGACCTGCGCCTTTATATCCGGGAAGCTATTGCCCAGACAATAGACGGCATACGGGAGCTGCAGCGTGCCCTGGTAGGCCTGGCCGAAGCCAATATGAACGTGGTCATGCCGGGATACACCCATCTGCAGCCGGCGCAGCCGGTGCTGCTGGCACATCACCTTCTGGCCTATTTTGAGATGCTGCAGCGGGATGTTGACCGCTTTGACGGCTGCCGCAAACGTGCCGATGTCATGCCGCTGGGCAGCGGGGCGCTGGCGGGGGTCGCCTACGATGTGGACCGCGAGTTTCTGGCCCATGAGCTCGGTTTCAGTCAGGTGAGTCAGAACAGCCTTGATGCTGTCTCCGACAGAGATTTTATTCTGGAGTATGAAGCCGCCGCCAGCATCGGCATGATGCACCTGTCAAGGCTGGCGGAAGAAGTTATTCTGTGGTCATCGGCCGAGTTTGATTTTATCGAGCTTGACGATGCCTATGCCACTGGCAGCAGCATCATGCCCCAGAAGAAAAACCCGGACGTCGCCGAGCTGGTGCGTGGGAAAACGGGGCGCGTGTATGGCCACCTCACCGCCTTTCTGACCACGATGAAGGCGCTGCCGCTGGCCTATAACCGGGACCTGCAGGAAGACAAGGAGGGGCTTTTTGACACCGTGGACACGCTGCTGGCGTCACTGGAGGTGCTCGCTGGCTTGATTTCAACCTTAAAAATAAATGCGGAAAGGGCTGCTGAGGCAATGGGGCGTGGGTATATTCTGGCGACCGACCTGGCTGACTACCTGGTCAAGAAGGGAGAGACCTTCCGCAGCGCCCATGAAATCGCGGGCAAGCTGGTAAGCTATGCGGTGAAAAAGGGGAAGGCTTTAGCCGAACTCAGCTTTGCCGAATACAGCAGCTTCTCACCCTTGTTCGGCCAGGACGTTTATTCAATAACCGTGGAGTCATCCCTCGCGGCGAGGGATATCATTGGCGGCACCGCACCGAAGCGCGTGGCACAGGCGGTGGCCGCCGCCAAAAAGATACTCGGGCAGGGGAATTGAAACTACTCCTCTTGATGGAAGGTAAAGGCAAATCAGGAGGCAAAGGAATTAGGCTGTCTTCACCACTTTATGGTGGGTGCGCAGACATCGGGTGCACAGGTTAAGGTGTTTAGTCTGGCCATTTATGGTTACCGTGGCCGGGTGAATATTGGGCACCCAGCGGCGGTTGGTACGCCTTTTAGAATGGCTGACATTGTGACCAAACAGGGAGGACTTACCGCATAAATCGCACTTCAAAATAATTGCTCCTTTGACTGTTGGACAAACTTGGTGTAATATGAGACCTACTAAATAGTAGCACAGTCAGGCTGAGCTTGACAAGGGTGACAGAAATGAAACAGATAAATAGCATCGGTGGTCAGGAACTACGGGAAATGTTCGCCGCGGCTACTGGTTGGTTGGAGAAAAGTTCGGCTGATATAGATGCCCTGAACGTATTCCCGGTGCCGGATGGTGATACCGGGACCAATATGCTGCTGACCATGCGCTCCACCATTGAGGAGGCCTACCGGGCGCCTGACCGCAGTGCGGCGGCGGTGGCCCAGGCTATGGCCAAAGGAGCATTGATGGGTGCGCGCGGCAATAGCGGCGTAATCCTTTCCCAGATTCTGCGTGGGCTGGCCCAGAATCTGGCGGCAAAAGAATCGTTCAACGCTGCCGACCTGGCCAGCGCTTTACAGGAATCATCCGTGATGGCCTACAAGGGTATCAGCAATCCAGTGGAAGGGACGATGCTGACCGTCATCAAGGACGTGGCCAAGGCGGTGGCAGCGGAAGTGGCCAGCAACGGCAGAGACCTGGTTTCGGTTATGGAAGCGGCGGTCAACGCCGCTGGCGAATCGGTGGCCAATACCCCGAATCTGCTTGAGGTGCTGCGTGAAGCCGGGGTGGTTGATGCCGGCGGACAGGGGCTGCATACCATCCTTGATGGTGCCCTGCGCTACCTTCGGGGCGAGATGGAACAGATGCGGTTCCGCAAGCCGCAGATAATCATCACCGATTTGCACGCTACCAAGCTGCCGCAGATGATAGCCGCTGACGAGGTGCCCTACGGTTACTGCACCGAATTTCTGCTGAAAGGTGAAAAACTGGACACCGACAAGATAAAAAAGAAGCTGGAGAAGAAAGGCGAATCGCTCATTGTGGTCGGTGACGATTCCGCAGCCAGAATTCATATTCATACCCTTGAGCCGGGTGATATTATCGCCTACGCCAGCAGTCTGGGCACGCTGCATCAGGTGTCAATCCGGAATATGGACGAACAGCATCAGGACTATCTGGAAATGCAGAAGGCCAAGGGCCCGGCGGTGGACACGGCAATTGTGGCGGTTGTCGCCGGGGAAGGACTGGCCGACGTTTTTACCAGCCTCGGGGTGACGGCTATCGTTCCCGGCGGGCAGACCATGAACCCCAGCACCAAGGACCTTTTACAGGCGGTTGAAGGGGTCGCTTCCGATAAGGTGATAATCCTGCCCAATAATAAGAATATCATAGCCACGGCCAGCCAGGTGCAATCGCTTACGGAAAAGAAGATTGAGGTGGTACCAACGACTACTATCCCGCAGGGAGTGGCAGCGCTACTGGCCTTTGACTATGAGGCCGACCTGGAGGCCAATATCTCAATAATGGCCAGGGCCATATCAGCCATAAAAACGGTTGAGATATGCCGTGCCGTGCGTTCCGCCAAGCTGGGTGATTTACAAATCAGAAAGAAGCAGCCGATTGGCTTTTTAGATGGTGACCTGGTAGCCGTGGGAGAAAGTGCCCTTGAAGTGCTCAACAAGATGCTCTCCAAGCTGGACTTGAATAAAATTGAAGTGATTACCATTTACTACGGGGATGATACCAAGTCGGAAGAGGCGGAGCAGGTGGCGAGCGATATTCGCAACCGGTACCCGCAGTTGCAGATAGAGGTGGTGAAAGGCGGGCAGCCGCACTATAACTATATTATTTCCATAGAATAAGGAACGGGGGTCTAAGATATGACAGTTGAAATTGTTACTGATAGTCTCTCCGATATAACGCCGGAGTTCGCCAAGGAGCTGGGAGTTACCGTGGTACCACTCTATGTGCGTTTTGGCGAAGAGGTCTACCGGGACAGGGTGGAGATAACTACTGATGAGTTCTACCATAAACTGGTTCACGGTGATATCTTTCCGACGACAACGCAGCCTTCGCCGGGCGATTTTATTACTGTCTATAAAAAATTAGCCAAGAAAACCGATGAGATTCTGGTTATTACTGTCTCCGGCGTGCTCAGCGGCACCTATCAATCAGCCATGCAGGCCAAGAGCATGGTGGAGGATAAGTGCCGGATTGAAGTCATTGACTCCAGAAAAGTGGCCATGAGCCTGGGATTGATAGTAATTGAAGCTGCCAAAGCGGCTAAAGCTGGGGCGGGCCTTGATGAGCTGGCTGATTGGGTACGTAAAGCCATACATCGCTCACATCTGGTGGTGTATTTTGACACCCTCAAATATCTGGCCAAGGGGGGGCGTATCGGTAAAGCACAGGGATTGCTGGGCGCAATGTTATCCATAAAGCCGATACTCACCATCAAGGATGGCGAGATGGCTCCCCTGACCAGAGTAAGGTCTCCCGCGGCAGGCCTGGATTATCTCTATAACTTTGTGCCTGGCTTCTCCAAGGTTGAAGCTCTGGCAGTGGAGCATGCCACCACGCCTGATGAGGCAGATGAGCTGGTCAGGCGCCTCAGCGCCATCTTCCCCAAAGAGCGCATCTACCGGTCAATAGTCAGCCCGGTACTGGGGACACATGCTGGCCCCAATGCCCTTGCCTTAACTGTTCTGGAGGCAGAATAGGTCATAATGTCGGTAAAGGTTGTTACCGATAGTGTCGCTGACCTGCCGCCCGAGGTAGTCCAGGAACTGGGGATTACCGTTATCCCGCTTAATGTTCGTTTCGGGCAGAAGGTCTATCGTGATGGCATTGACCTGACCGCCGAGCAGTTCTACCGGGAACTCACCAGCAGCAAGGTTTTCCCGGTAACTTCCGTGCCGTCACCGGCTACCTTTGCCACTGCCTATGAAAAACTGGCCGGGGAAACGGATGAAATACTGGTCATAATGCTTTCCTCCACACTCAGCGCTACCTACGAGGTAGCGGTGCAGAGCATCGGCCTGATGAAGCACAAATGCCGTGTTGAGGTAATCGATTCCAGAAGCGCGGTCATGGCGCAGGGGTTCCTGGTGATTCATGCCGCCAGGGCAGCCGCTGCCGGCGCCACGATGGAAGAGCTCATAGAGATGGTGCGCCGCGATATCCCGCGTGTTGATTTAAGGGCAGCCTTTGACACACTGGAATATCTGAGGAGGGGCGGACGCATCGGGGCGGCCCAGGCGCTGCTGGGGGCGGCGCTCAAGATAAACCCAATCATCACCATGAAAAATGGTCTGGTGGAGCCGGTGGCTAGGACGCGCTCCAGAAAGAAGGCAATTGAGCAGCTGTATAAATTTATTGCCAGTTATAAAAAGATAGAGGAACTGGCGGTGGAAGAGGCTGCCTGCCCCGAAGATGCCGATTCATTGACGGACAGGCTGGGCGGCCTGTTCCCGAAAGAGCGCATTTACCGGACAAAGACGACCCCTGTTATCGGCGCCCATACCGGCCCCGGCCTGCTTCTGGTAGCGGTGATGGGCGATAAATGACACAGAAGGTGAGGCTAAGGTGGCGGCTGGCTTTGAACCTCTGCGCAAGATTCTGGAGCTGGAGCAGAAGAGGGGATACGATAATACCGCGGTCTTCGGTGGACTGGACCGGTTCCTGAAAAACTGGGCGGGACAGGGTGCAGAAGCCATTTCAGACCGCCGGCTTCTGGGCCGCTTCCAGCAGCTAGTAGCCAGGGTGGACTATGCCTCTCTATCTGGAGAGCAGCGCCGGGATTGGGCCAGCCGTGTCCTGAGTCTGGCCAGGGAGCTGGAGGGAGGTGCCCCCGCTCAGGCTAAAACGGAGGGGAAAGCGCCATCCCATCCCAGGGCAAAAAGAGCTAGGCCGCTGAAAAAAGCGGTGACGGTCAGCGGGCAGGACCTTGATTCCCCGATAACCACAGTCAAAGGCATCAGCACGGCACTGGCGGCCAAGTTCGGCAGGCTGGGAGTGAAGACGGTGCGCGACCTGCTTTTCTTCTTCCCCCACCGCCATCTTGACTACAGCCAGATTAAGCATATCTCGCAGCTGACCGAGGGTGATGAGCAGACCATAATCGCCAATGTCTGGCAGGCACAGGCCACCCGGCTGGGCTATCGACAGGGCACGGAAGCCATCGTCGGCGATGAGACGGGCAATGTGCGGGTGGTGTGGTTCAACCAGCCCTATCTGGCCAAAAAGCTGCCCACCAACGCCCGCATCGTGCTCAGCGGTCGGGTCAGCCTGTTCAAGGGACACCATGTCTTTGAGTCGCCGGAGTGGGAGTTCGTTGAGGATAAAGACCTGGTTCATACCGGCCGGCTCGTTCCTGTCTATTCACTGACCCAGGGGCTTTACCCCCGCCAGGTGAGGAAGCTGATGAAAGGGGTGGTCGACCAGTGGGCCGGACAGGTTGAGGATTTTTTGCCGGCGGAGATTAGAGAACGCTGCGACCTGCTGGAGCTGCCGCAGGCGATAAGTCAGGCACACTATCCTGAAGATGAAATGATGAAGGGCAAATCAAGGGTGCGCCTGGCCTTCAATGAGCTTTTTATCCTGCAGCTGGGCGTGATGAGTCGCAAGCACGACTGGCAGGAGAGTCAGCCGGGCAGCGCCTTCGCCATTGATGAGAAACTGGTCAATGGCTTTACAAATTCCCTGCCTTTCCAGCTCACGGGGGCGCAGCAACGGGTGCTGAAGGAAATGCTGGGCGATA
>VGOH01000066.1 GCA_016875955.1 Chloroflexota bacterium | reverse complement strand
ACGAATATCCGCCATATCTTCAGAACCCTGGGAAAGGTCCAGATTGTTCCCTTTCAAATCCAGATGGTCGCCATCACCCAGACCGCTGTTTGCCAGCAATGGCGCAATATCGCTGATTTGATTCTGACTCAGGCTTAATCGCTCCAGACCGGCAAGCGAGATAAGCGGCGAGACGTCCTCTACCTCGTTGGCAGAAAGATAGAGAACAGCCAAAGTGGTAAGCGGTGCCAGCGGAGCGATGTCATTGATTTTGTTGCTGCTTAGTCTGAGCTCTTCCAGGCTATCCAGCGATGACAGAGGTGATATCCCGGTTATCTCATTGATGGAGAGGTCAAGGGTTCGCAGGCTGGTGAGCGAAGCCAGCGCCGAGATATCACGGAACCCGTTGCTGTTCAGGTCTAGTACGCTCAGGTTGGCCAGAGGGGCCAGCGGGGAAACGTCCTGTATCCGGTTAGAGGCAAGGTACAGCTCAGAAAGGTTGGCCAGTCCGGCCAGCGGCGAGAGTCTGCTTATGCGGTTGCCGGAAAGGTAAAGGACTCTCAGGCTGCCCAGTGAGGCCAGCGGGGTAACATCGTCTATCCGGTTGCTGCCAATTTTCAAGACTTCCGGGCTGCCCAGCGATGCCAGAGGGTTGATATCACTTATTTGATTACCGTCAAGCTCCAACTCCCGGAGAGCCGTTAATGGTGCCAGAGGAGAAATATCGCTTACCTGGTTGACAGATAGCGAAAGAGAGGTCAAGCTAGTCAATAACTCCAGTGACGATATATTGCTGACCTGGTTATGGGACAGGTCCAGCCAGGCCAGGTTGTTGAGCGAAGCCAAAGAGGATATATCGTCAATCTCATTATATGCCAGATTCAGCGAGGTTAAGTTGACCAGCGTGTTAAGCGGTGAGACATCAGCTATCTGATTGCCCGACAGGTTAAGTGAAGTCAGGTCGGTAAGTGAGGCCAGAGGAGAAAGGTCAGCCAGATGATTGTCGGCAAGGTCCAGTTTGCTCAGGCGCGGGCAGTTCTCAATGCCGGCCAGGTTAGATATGTTGGCGTAATTGACGGTGAGCTCGGTCAGCCCGGCCAGCTCCTCGGCATATAATGGCGCATCAGGCGGCTTACCAATAGCGTTCCGTATCGCCGCCCCGAGGTTACTATTGACAACAGACACCACCGCCGGCGCCGGGGCTGGCGTCTTGACACACCCCCAAACAAAAACCATCAGCCATATCAGCGAGATTACATATTGCCATCTCACCCTGAGCATGTAACCCTCCAGCAAAACGACTTTAATGACACTTTGCTTGTTATTATAACATGCGGCTTTATTTGCTTGTGACTATTCTTTCGCTCACCCCCTTGCTCCCCCTCTCAAACAGGCTTGTCTTTTATGCCCCATTTTTCATAATGTTTGAGAGGGGGAAAGAATTGGAGAGAGGGGGCGGAGCCCCCTCTCCTTTAAACTCCCCTCTCCAGCCATTATTGCCTGCCGCCTTTTACCCGTGATTCTGACTGGAGAGGGGTCAGGGGTGAGGCGTCAAATGCCAACCAAAGGCCAACAGAACTTACCATGCGTCGGGTGGACTTATGATAATCAGTTTGACTATAATGATTATGCTTCCTAATCCACAAGCTGGCTACCAGTCATCATTAAATCATAAGGAGGCAACGAATGACGCACACCCTGCATCGGCGCGGCAGTGCCGAAAGCCTCAGTGAAGACTATGTCATGCTGATGATACAGGCCATCGGCCACAATGAAGAGGGACATATCCCGAAGGTGCAGCAGTTCCTGCGCATCGCTCTGAAGCACAACCCGGTCAACATCGGCAGCGTTACCATGGGCGGCAATATTGATAAGGCAGAGGAGGTTATTGCCAATGCCAGCAAGATAGGCCACGCTGTCTTTGATAACCCGGAGGCGGTAACCGCCGTCCTGAAAGAGGTCAAGGAGGCTGACCTGGGCCTATCGGTGGTGGTGAGCGGCATCTTTGAGAGGGTTGATGAGTGCATTGAGAAAGCTGGGCTGAAACACCACACTGCCAACTTTTCCCTCGGTACCTGGGGCAGAACGGAAAAATTGCCCCCCGATGAAATCCTTGAGGTTACCACCATGTGCGGCCATGCCCTGGTGGCACCCAACCTGGTCAGGGAGATGGTGAAGGAAATCAAGGCCGGCACCAAGACCCCTGAAGATGCCGCCAAACTGCTGACGCCACAGTGCGCCTGCGGCGTATTCAATACCAGGAGAGCCGCCAAGCTGATGAAAGCGATGGCCGGGAAGTAACCGACCGGTTATAATCGCTTGCCATGCGGGAGGGGAGCTTTCCCCTCCCTTTTCATTGAATAAGTGGCTTTATTCCAGCTTTTTTCTCAAGAGCATGACCACTACGGCACCAACTCCATAGGCAAGGGCGCAGGCAAACCAGGATACATAGGAATCAAGTCCCGCCGGCATTGGCGCCGGGCTAACCATAAACAGGTGTCCACGGACAATGCCCAGTATCAAGACACTGAAACCCATCAACATTCCCGAAATCCACAGCACCCAGACAAGTATTGACGCCAAAGCTTTAAAAATTTGTGGCATTTTCCACCTCCTGTTAATGGAATAGACAGATTATGCGCCAAGAAAGCGGCCCTGTCAATACCCGGAAAACTTGATTACCCGTTATATAATTTCGCAACCAGTAATATTTAATGGTAAATTATATTAGATAATCATGGCGCCGGTTTTCTTCACCCAAGGAGGACAAAATGGTACCCGGGAAAAAGACAGATAAAAAAGGCACTGCCGAGAGCTTCGGTGAGATGTTCCGCGTCTTTGGCGAGGCCATAAGCGAGATATTCAATGACCCCCAGCTCAAGGAGAAGGCCAGGGAATTCGGCGATAGCGCCGCCAACGCCGCCAGGACCTTTGGCAGTCGCTTCCAGGACGAAGACGTTAAAGCCAGGTTCAGAGCGGTGGGCAAAGCGGCGCAGGATTTCGGTAAGAGCATCGCCGACCGTTTCAAGTAGAATTGGTGCTATTTGCCTATAGTGGTTTTTACTTACCCCCTTTATCCCCCTCTCAAACAGATACCACGGTGACAGGCGATAAGTAGTATGTTTGATAGGGGGAAAGAATTGGAGAGGGGGCTTCGCCCCCTCTCCTCTATACTCCCCTCTCCAGCCATTTATGCCTGTAATTTCTTGCCAGCGATTCTGGCTGGAGAGGGGTCAGGGGTGAGGCATCAACTGCCAACCGAAGTCAAATAAAACCATAGAATATATCACTTGACAAAACTGGCTTTTTTATCTAATACTTAAAATAGCAAAAGAAAAAGGCCGCGAACAGGAATAGTAGGCTCCATAGCGGGGCGCAGAGAGTCGGGTATGGTGAGAGCCGATGCCAGCGCTGGAGCGGAATGGGCCTGGGAGCCGCAAACCGAAAGCCTGAAAGCGAGTAGGCTTTGCCGCCGGGGGAGCGTTATCAGACCCCAGGGTATCGTCCTCGGACAGAAGGACCGTACCTGATAGAGGTGGTCAGGTATTTTCTTTATCTTCTTTGACCAAGAAGGGTGGCACCGCGAAGCAGCCCCCGCCCCTTCCCGGGCGGGGGTTTTTTGTTTTCGGAAAAGGTAAAGAAATATGTACTACCCGGATTTAGCAGAAGTGAAAAAACTGAAAAGTCGTGGCAACCTGGTGCCGGTCTATCGTGAGCTGATGGCCGACCTGGAGACACCGGTGTCCGCTTACCTCAAGATAGCCCATGGCGACTATTCTTTTTTGCTGGAAAGCGTGGAGGGCGGGGAAAGGCTGGCCCGCTATAGCTTCATCGGCACGGAGCCGTCGCTGGTGATAAAGACCGGCCGGGAAAATCCCGTCGACCCACTTACATTGATTGAAAAGGAGTTCCAGCGTTTCTGTCTGATACCGGTGTCCGGCCTGCCCCGTTTTCATGGCGGCATTGTCGGCTACCTCAGCTATGAAGTGGCGCGATATTTTGAAAAATTGCCCTCGCCGGACAGCGACCCTCTGGGTCTGCCCGAGTCCATGCTGATGCTGGCGGATACCCTGCTGGTCTTTGACCACCTGACCCACAAGATAAAGATAGTCGCCCACGCCCACCTTGATGGCGATGTGGAGCGGGCATACCGCGAGGCCACAGATAAAATAGAGCAGATGGTGGACCGCCTAAGGCAGCCGATTGTCAACACGCCCCCGCCGTCTGCGGAACGGGATTCTCCGGTCACGTCAAACCGGTCGCAGGCCGAATTTGCAGGCATGGTCACCAGGGCCAAGGAGCACATCTACGCCGGAGATATCATTCAGGCGGTACTGTCGCAGCGACTGTCCAAGCGCACCAGCGCCAGCCCTTTCGCCATCTACCGCGCCCTGCGGTCGATTAACCCCTCCCCTTACATGTACTTCCTGCACCTTGACGACTGCCATATCGTGGGCGCCTCCCCGGAACTGCTGGTCAGGGTGGAGGACGGCATTGTCTCCAACCACCCCATCGCCGGCACCCGGCCCCGCAGCAGCAATCCCACCCGCGACCTGGAACTGGCACGGGAGCTGCTGAATGATGAAAAGGAACGCGCCGAGCATATCATGCTGGTCGACCTCGGCCGCAACGATATCGGCCGCATCAGCGAGCCGGGCACCGTCTCCGTGACGCAGCTCATGGACATCGAGCGGTACTCGCACGTGATGCACCTGGTGTCCCATGTCCAGGGCAAGCTGAGGGCAGGCATGACCCAGTACGATGCTTTGAGGGCCTGCTTCCCGGCGGGCACCGTCTCCGGGGCACCCAAGATTCGCGCCATGGAGATAATCGCCGAGCTGGAGCCGGACAAGAGAGGGCCCTACGCCGGCGCCGTCGGCTACTTTGATTTCTCCGGCAATCTGGATACCGCCATCGCCATCCGCACCATCGTCATCAAAGATGGCGTGGCCCACGTGCAGGCCGGCGGCGGCATCGTTGCCGACAGCGTTCCCGAGAATGAATACCAGGAGAGCCTGAATAAAGCCCAGGCGCTACTTGCCGCGATAAAACAGGCGGAGGCCAGTCATGCTCCTTTTAATTGATAACTACGACAGCTTCACCTATAACCTCTACCAGTACCTCAGCGAGCTGGGACAGGAGGTTCAGGTGTTCCGCAACGATAAAATCAGCCTTGACGAAATTGAAAGGCTGGGGCCGGAGCGCATTGCCATTTCGCCGGGGCCGGGCACGCCGCAGCAGGCGGGCATCTCCAATGACGTCATCCGGCGCTTTGGCCCGCGCCTGCCCATACTTGGCGTCTGCCTGGGGCACCAGTGCCTCGGCTACGCCTTTGGTGGCAGAGTGGCGGGCGCCAGCGAAATCAAGCACGGCAAATCATCACTCATCCACCATGACGGCCGGGGGCTGTTCCAGAACCTGCCCAACCCCTTCCCCGCCATCCGCTACCATTCCCTGGCGGTGATGCGCGACGGCCTGCCCGACTGTCTTGAGGTCAGTGCCTGGACGGAAAACGGCCTTATCATGGGCCTGCGCCACCGCCAGTACCCCATTGACGGCGTGCAGTTCCACCCGGAATCTATTATGACCGAGGTGGGCAAGGATATACTGAGGAACTTTCTGGAGAAAGAACGCAGGGGAGTTTAAGAGGGGCGCAGCCCCTTTTCCCAGAACCTCCCCCTCTCCTTGAAGGAGAGGGGGACAAAGGGGGTGAGGTAGAAAGATGATAAAAGAAGCCATAAATGCTCTGGTTTCGGGCAACTCGCTGAATTTTGAGCAGTCTGCGGCAGTGATGGCGGAGATAATGGGCGGGGAGGCAACCCCGGCCCAGATTGCCGCTTTTGTCACCGCGCTGCGCATCAAAGGGGAAACGGTTGAGGAAATTGCCGGTCTGGCCAGCGTCATGCGGGAGAAGGCAGTGCCGGTGAAAGCGACGCCGCCGGTAATAGACACCTGCGGCACCGGCGGCGATAACTCCGCCAGCATCAATATCTCCACCGCCGCTGCTTTCGTGGCCGCCGGGGCCGGACTGAAGGTGGCCAAGCACGGCAACCGCGCCATGACCAGCCACTGCGGCAGCGCCGACGTGCTGGAGGCGTTGGGGGTTAAAATTGAACTCAACGCGGAGGCCGTCGCCGAATGTCTGGAAAAAGTGGGCATCGGCTTCATGTTCGCTCCCCTCTTCCACCCGGCGATGAAACACGCCGCCGGGCCGCGACGGGAAATCGGCATCCGGACGGTATTCAATATCCTCGGTCCACTTACCAATCCCGCCCGCGCCGAGTACCAGGTGATCGGCGTGGCCAGTAAAGAGCTGGGCCAGAAAATCGCCGCCGTGCTGCACCGGCTGGGCACCAAGCACTCCCTCGTGGTCCACGGCCTTGACGGCATGGACGAGCTCTCCATCAGCGGGCCGTCAGTATTCTGGGAGGTCAACGAGCGGGGCGTCCTGCCTCCCTCTGAACTCAATCCCGCCGCTTTCGGTCTTGCCAAAACCAGCGTCTCGGAAATCAAGGGGGGCATGCCGGAAGAAAACGCTGGCATCCTGCGCCGTGTCCTCAACGGTGAAAAGGGGCCGGCGCGCGACGTGGTGGTGCTGAATGCCGCCGCCGCCATTTATGCCGGCAACCTTGCCTCTGACCTG
>VGOH01000065.1 GCA_016875955.1 Chloroflexota bacterium | reverse complement strand
CTATCTGTGCCTGGTATAAGGCCAGCTCCAGGGCATCTTTCTGGTCCAGAACGTTATCAAGGTTGTGTTCGGCTGTTTTCTGGCCCAGCTCCGCCTGGGTGAAAGCGACCTCGGCCTGGGTAAGTGCATATTCGGCCTGGTCTCTGGCCAGTTCCAGGGCGTCGGTCTCAAGCTCCGCCAGAATATCACCCTTGGTCACCCGGTCGCCCTCCTCAACCTGTATCTTAGCGATACGACCACCGGCACCAAAGCTCAGGTTGGTATCCAGTGAAGCCTCTATGTTGCCACTGCCGCTGACGCTAACCAGGATATCGCCTCTTTTTACTTCAGCGTATGGCTCCGTCTCCTCTTTGGTCTGGGCGAGGGGACTGCAGGCGGTAACCGCAGTTATTATGACCAGAAGCAATACCGCGGTTATGATGCGGATTTTTTTCATGCTGTGCCTCCCGGATAACTAAATAGTAACTTGCCCATAAATTCGCTTTACCGATTGGTTACTTTCTGATGTTCCCTCTCCCATCTGGCCAGCAGGGCAGGGAACTCCTTCTCCAGAAAGGTATACACATCAACCATCTCCTCCAGCCAGGTCCTGGTAACCGGGGTCTTATCGCCGAGCAGTCTGAGTCCGCGTTCGGCAAGCTGCCGCACCATTTTGATTTCCTCGGTGAGCCCCCGGCCTATCATATGCTGCCAGGCATCGGAGCGCAGCCGAAAATAGTCACGCCTGACGCCGGGCAGGCTGATGCGCTCGATAAGGCCCAGCTGGATGAGGAGGCGGGTCATGGTGCTGACGGAACCCTTGCTGGCCAACAGGGCCTTGGTGAGCTGCTCTGTGGACTGGTGGGGTGGGTCAGAGATGAGAAGCCAGCCCAAGATACGCCCCGCCATCCGCGGCATGCCCGTCTGCTCAAAAACTATGCCCACTTCCTCGGCAAACTGTTTGTCTTTGGTCTGCAGCCTGTCTTCCATCCCTCTGCCCTCGTTCTATTTCTTGGCCTATATTATAATATGTATAGAACGTTCTGTCAAGACTGAACATATTAAATATTTTGAAATTCAGCCAAAAATAACCTGCGTGTTGAGTGTGACGGCGAAATACCGTCGATTATTTGCCCAGCTCTCCGGCCCGGCGGTAGGCAGCGGCGACGGCCTGCTTGACCAGTTCTTTGAAGTTACCGTCTTCAAAGCGCTGCAGGGCGGCGGCGGTGGTGCCGCCGGGAGAGGTTACCAGGCGGCGCAGTTCGGCCGGGGATTTGCCGGACCTCTTCAGCAGTTGCCCGGAGCCGAGCATGGTCTGCAGCACCAGTTCCTGCGCCGTAGCCTCGGTGAAGCCGAGGCTGACCGCAGCCTCGGTGAGGCACTCGACAAAGAAGAAGAAGTAAGCCGGCCCGCTGCCGCTCACCGCGGTGGCCATGTCAAGGTATTTCTCGTCAGCGACGAAGATTTCCCGGCCCATGGTGCTCAGGATGGACCTGGCCTGCTCTTTCTGCTTTTCGGTTACCTCTGGGGTGACCGTCCAGACGCTGATGCCTTCACCAATCTGGGCGGGGGTATTGGGCATCACCCGGACTATCCGTTGGTGGCCAAGGCCTTTACATAAAGTAGCAATTCTGGCGCCGGCAATGATGGAGAGGACAAGCTGCCCCGGCTTTATCCCGCCTTTCAGGTCCGGCATTATCTCGGGCAGGTTCTGTGGCTTGATGGCCAGTATGATAACGTCGCCGCCATTGGCCGCTGCCTCGCGATTGCTCCCGGTAACTGATACCTGATAGGTCTTTTTCAGGTGCTGGCGTCGTTCTTCCTTGACATCGCTGACCCAGAGCGTCTGCGGCGTGCTCAGGCCACGGTTCAGGACGGCGGCCAGTATTGCCTCCCCCATCGCCCCGCCACCGATAAAAGCTATCTTCACCTTGCTTCACCTCTTACTTCACGACGAAATTAATCAGTCTGCCGGGCACATAGACCCGTTTCAGGACTTTCTTGCCTTGCAGGTAGGCATTGGCTCTGGCAGCTTTCTCCTGGAGCAGTTGTGGCAACTCATCCTCGCTGACAGAAGCAGGCACGGTGATGCGGTCGCGCAGCTTGCCGTTGACCTGTACCACCAGGGTTATTTCCTCGTCCCTGGCCAGCGTCTCGTCCCACTGCGGCCAGGGCTGGTTGTGGATGCTGTAAGGGTGAGCCGTTCTCTGCCACAGTTCCTCGGTGATGTGGGGGGCGGTGGGCGCCAGAAGCCGCAGCAGGATATCAATTGTCTCCTGCCACGCCGGGGCGGCGACGGCGCCGGCCTCCTTGACCGTAGCCAGGTAGTTAGTGAATTCCATCAACGCTGATAGCATGGTATTGAAGCGCAGCTTTTCCATGTCCTGAGTTACCCGCCTGATGGTCTGGTGGGTGAAACGGGATAATTCTCTCTCCGCATTCTCGGCATTGTCAGGCGTCAGCTTTTTGTTGGGCTGGTAGCTATCAAGCACCAGCTGCCATATGCGGTTGAGCCAGCGGCTGATGCCGCTGATGCTGCTGTCATTCCACTCGCCGCCCTGCTCCCAGGGTGCCAGGAACATGAGATAGGCCCGGACTGTGTCCGCTCCCAGCTCGTTCACATACTCGTCCGGGGTAATCACGTTGCCGCGCGATTTGCTCATTTTCTGCTTCTCGGCGATGATGGTTCCCTGGTTGAAAAGGCGGGTGAACGGCTCATCAAAGTCCAGCAGCCCGATGTCGCGCAGTGCCTTGATGAAGAAGCGAGAATACAGGAGGTGCATCACGGCGTGCTCGGCCCCGCCGGTGTACAGGTCCACGGGCATCCAGAACTTGATTTTAGCGTTGTCAAAGGGAGCATCGTCAACGTTGGGGCTGGTGTAGCGCAGGAAGTACCATGAAGAACACATGAACGTATCCATGGTATCCGTCTCACGTTTACCGGGTCCGCCACAGCGCGGGCAGGTGGTGTTGACGAACTGCTCATGGTATTTCAGCGGCGACTCACCGGTGGGCTTGAACTCGGCATCTTCGGGCAGCAGCACCGGCAGGTCTTTTTCCGGGACAGGGACGATGCCGCATTTGGCGCAGTAGACCATGGGGATAGGCGCGCCCCAGTAGCGCTGGCGCGAGATAAGCCAGTCGCGCAGCCGGTAGCTGACAGTGCGTTTGCCCCAGCCTTTCTCCTCAAGGAAATCCGAGATAGCCCCAAGAGCCTGCTGGCTGGGCAAGCCGTTGAACTGCCCCGAGTTCACCAGGGTGCCTTCCTCAATATAGGCCTGTGCCAGCGCCTCGCCCTGCCAGCCCGGTGGCGCGATGACCACGGGTATGGGGATACCATACTTCCTGGCGAACAGGAAATCGCGCTCATCGTGGGCGGGAACGCCCATGACCGCGCCTGTGCCGTAGCTCAGGAGCACATAGTCGGCAATCCATATGGGGACCTTTTTCCCGTTCAGGCGGTTGGTGCAGTAGGCGCCGATGAAGACACCGTCCTTTTCTTTCTCGGTGGACAGCCTTTCTATCTCGCTGAGATGTCTTGATTTATCAATGTAGGCGTCAACCTCGGCTTTTCGGTCGGGTGTGGTCAGCACCGAGACCAAAGGGTGCTCGGGAGCGAACACCATGAAGGTGGCGCCGAAGGTGGTGTCCGGCCGGGTGGTGAAGACCCGTATCTCTTTCTCCGGAACGCCGCTGTGGTCGATGGCGAAGGATATCTCCGTGCCCTCGCTTCGGCCTATCCAGTTGCGCTGCATGATTTGAATGCGCTCCGGCCAGTCAATGCCGTCAAAGCTTAATAGTTCATCGGCGTATCTGGTGATGCGAAAGAACCACTGCTCAAGGTCGCGGCGGATTACGGCCGCCCCGCAGCGTTCGCAGAAGCCGCTGCCCAGCACCTGCTCATTGGCCAGCACCGTCTGGCATTGTGGGCACCAGTTTACCGGTGCCTTGCCCCGATAGGCCAGGCCGGCTTCGTACAGCTTCAGGAAAAACCACTCCGTCCACTTGTAGTACTCGGGCAGGCAGGAGACCACCTCCCGGCTCCAGTCATAGATGGCGCCGATGCTGCGGAGCTGACGGCGCATGTTTTTCACGTTCTGCATCGTCCAGGTGAAGGGGTGGATGCCGCGTTTTATGGCTGCGTTCTCAGCGGGGAGGCCAAAGGCATCAAAGCCCATGGGGTGCAGCACGTTATAGCCCTGCATTCGCTTGAAGCGGGCATGGACATCTGACGGCGCCATGGCATACCAGTGCCCGATGTGAAGGTCTCCGGACGTGTAGGGGAACATGGTCAGCGCGTAGTATTTCGGTTTCGGGTCATCCTCGCTGACCTCGTATAACCGGTCTTTTTCCCAGCGCTGCCGCCATTTCGGCTCGATTTCCTGAGGACTGTATTTATCTATCATCAATCCTCCGCTGCCAGAACGCCATCAATACACTTGAATACGTGGTTGATGGCTTAAAGAAAGGAAAATTACGAAAAGAGGGGTGCTAACCCCTCTCAAGGTATACCTTCCTTAACGATTCACCATCCAAGTCTAGCTCAATTGACCGAGGCTCGTCAATAAGCTGACTCCGGCCCGGTCTTGAGGGTACTAAAAGACGAGAGACTGGATGTTGCTAGCTAACTATCCAGTCTCCCTTTATTTCTGACTTAATAATATTGGGATTTATTTAAGCTTTTCCAATTCGGAACATTTTAGTGCCGCATGAAGGGCATACACCCTGTGTCGCTGGCTTTCCGTTCTTCATTCTGATGGGCCTGGGGTTCTTCATTTCCCTCTTAGCGCGGCACTTGACACAATACGCCTGCATAATATCCCTCCTTTAGTTTTAATAGGATTAGTAGCAAGGATAAACTATTCCCATCGCGTTGTCAATAGCTACGGCGGGGAAAAGGGCATAAATTTGAGAGTAGCCGGACAAAATAGCCCTGCTGGACTGGCCTCATTTCTTATCTGGCCTCCGTCCCTTGAACTTATGCATGTCCGCAGCCAGCTTTTGGGCTAAATGGGTTCGGTTTGCCTTCGGTGGGCAGTTAACGCCTCACCCCTGACCCCTCTCCAGTCAGAACCACTGGTAAATGACCACAGGCATTAATGGCTGGGGAGGGGAGTTTAAAGGAGAGGGGGCGCAGCCCCTCTCCAATTCTTTCCCCCTCTCAAACATACTGCTTATCGTCTGCTACCACAGTATCCATTTGAGAGGGGGACCAAGGGGGTGAGCGAAAGAGCAATATATGTAAATAGAAGTGTTAAATGCCTAAATTGCTCATAAGGCGGAAGATAAACTATAATTAGTGGATTTGAGGTGCCAGGTGACGCTGAAAGAGGAATAAGGACCGCGATTTATGTGGAAGTTGGCCGATAGGGTGTTTTACGGATGGGTGGTGGTTGCAGTATTTCTGGTGATTGGCATCACACTCTACGGCATTCATTTTTCCTTCGGTGTGTTTTTCAAGTCAATTGAAGCCGAATTTAACCTCACCCGTACCGCGACCTCAACCATACTCTCGGCTAACTTATTACTGGCCGGTCTGTGCTCTTTTGTTTTCGGCTGGGCCCTGGACCGTTATGGGCCAAGGCTGGTAGTTCTGCTCATGGCGGTCTTCACCGGCCTGAGCCTGGTGCTGACCAGTCTAACCAATTCTCTGTGGCAGCTGTTCATTACTTACAGCCTGTTGCTTGCCCTGGGCACAGGCCCCACCTACGTGGTGCCGATGTCGGCCGTTTCCAGGTGGTTTGATAAGAAGCGCGGGCTGGCACTGGGTCTCTCCAGTCTGGGAATAGGACTGGGCACGATGGTCATGGCACCGTTTGCCACCTATCTCATCACCAATTACAGCTGGCAAACCGCCTATCTGGTGATAGGGCTGATGGCCTGGGTGGTTGCCGTACCGTTAACACGGCTATTGAAGCGAGACCCGCGTGAGATAGGCGCTCTGCCTGATGGTGCGAAAATCAAGGATACTGAGCAACCACCTGAAAGGGAGACTTCGCAGCCTGCCCAGCACCCTTTCCTGTCCATCGTTCGCAATCGGAATTTCTGGATTTTTGCCTGCATATGGTTTCTTTTTGCCGCCTGTTTGTTTCTCATATTCACCCATCTTATACCCCATCTCACTGACATTGGCTTTTCGCCAATAGAGGCGGCCGGCGTGGTAAGCTTCGTTGGCGCTGCTTCCATTCCGGGCCGGTTATTGATGGGCATCGCTTCCGACAGGATAGGTAGAAAAATAACCTTCATGATTAGCACGTTGCTCCAGGCGATGGCTATAGCGTGGCTGATATGGGCACACAGCTTGTGGAGTCTTTACCTTTTTGCTCTGGTCTACGGCTTTTTTTACAGCGGTTTCGGTTGCAGCGGGGCGGCGCTGATCAGTGACACTTTTGGCGTGAAAAACATCGGTGCTGTGTTCGGTCTGCTGGAAATCGGCTTCGGCATCGGGGCGGCCGCCGGGCCGGCGGTGGGGGGATACATCTTTGATGTCTGCGGTAATTACAAGGATGCCTTTATCATCGGTATGCTGGCCATGCTGGCGGCCACATTGCTCGTCGTTATGGTTAAGCGTGAAGCACCAAGGCGGAAAGAGGTATGACCGCACAACAAATTCAAACATGACAGCCAGGAGAGATAACAGTGTTGTTTCAAAAATACCGGGATAAGATATTTTACGGGTGGGTGGTAGTGGCCACCTTCTGTATTGGCGGCAGCGCTATCTGGGGGGTCCGC
>VGOH01000064.1 GCA_016875955.1 Chloroflexota bacterium | reverse complement strand
CTACTTTTTCCAGAATCTGGCCAGGCGAGCTAGCTTTGACAATATCAAGCTGGAGCTTGTCCGTCATCTCTTTGATGAACCGGCTTACAGACTCGTCATTAACGTCATAAACATAGGCCCTGGCGATATCCCTGGCAATGGTCATCGCCCAGAGCTGTGTCCGCGCCTGTGCCCCGGCGCCGAATATGCCCGCCTTCTGCCCTCTGTCCTGGCGGGCGAGATACCTGGTGGCGACCCCGCTGACGGCACCGGTCCTGACCGCGGTGAGGTAACCGCCGTCCATGATGCAGATGACATCGCCCGTCCCCGGGTCCTGTAGCAGCACCTTGCCCAGTATGGTAGGCAGATTGTGTTTGGCCGGGTTGTGCACGTAGCTGGTCACCACCTTGCAGGCCAGCGCGCCCATCTCTTTGAGATATGCCGGCATGTATAGCCCCAGGCCTTCCTCGGTGAACAGGTTGATGCGCGGGGGCAGAACCGCGGTGCCCGAGGCCAGCTCAGCAAAGGCCTTCTCCACTACCTCAATACACGGCGCCATATCAAGCACCTTCATCACGTCATTTTGGTTCAGCAAAAGCACAAACTGCCCCTCTTAAGTTATTAATTGAACTATATCACGGGCATCCCGTTCTGGCAATCGCCGCGGTTTTGTTTGCATTTGGCAGCTGTGCATTTACCTCACCCCTGACCCCCTCCAGCCATTTGTGCCTGCGGTTTATTACCAGTGATTCTTGGCTGGAGAGGGGAGTATAGAGAAGAGGGGGCGGAGCCCCCTCTTCAATTCTTTCCCCCTCTCAAACATGAATAAAATGGAGCACCAAAGACAAACCTGTTTGAGAGGGGGATTAAGGGGGTGAGTAAAAGAACAACTATATGCAAATAGTACCATTGCCGCGGCACGTTGCCTTGACGGGTTCATTTCTGATACAGTGAATAATAATTTTGTGGTGAACGGGAGGCCTGGGCATGGCAGACAAAGCCGAAATCAAGCCTAAAGTATTGGCTTATATTGAAAGCAAACGCAATGAAATCGTCGGCACTTTGCGCGAGCTGGTCAGGATTCCCAGCGTGACCGGAGGGGAAGGCGAGGCCCAGAAATACATGCAACGTTTATACTCGGGCATGGGATTGAAAGTCACTTCGCAGGAAGCCGATTACGCCAGAATACGCCACCATGAAGCCTTCGTAAAATCGGATTTTGATTACCGCGGGCGACCCAACATAATCGGCGTCATGGCCGGCAAGCCATCGGCGAAATCTCTGTTGCTGAACGGGCACATTGACGTGGTCTCCCCAGAGCCAGTAGCGGAATGGGAATTCTCGCCCTGGGAGGGGAAAGCGGTGGGGAACAGGCTGTACGGTCGCGGTGCCTGCGACATGAAGGCCGGACTTATCGCCAGCTACTTTGCCCTGAAAGCCCTGCTGGAGAGCAGCGTCAAGCCAGAAGGCATGGTAATCCTGCAGAGCGTGATTGAGGAGGAGCCGCTGGGCGGTGGCGGCACCCTTGCCTGTCTGCTCGATGGCTACACCGCCGACGGCATGGTAATCCCCGAGCCAAACATGAAGATAGTCATCGCCCACCCCGGGGTGCTTTTCTTTAAAGTAAAGGTGACCGGCCGGTCCGCCCACGCCGGCATGGCACACACCGGCGTCAACGCCATCGGCAAGATGAACCGGGTCTATGAGGCCCTGGTGAGGCTTGATGAAAGACGGGCGCGGGAGAACCACCACCCCCTTTTTGAAAAACAGTCCGGCCGCTCCTGCCATCTGAATATCGGCACCTATCAGGCCGGCGACTGGATTTCCACCGTGGCCGGATGGGCGGAGCTTGACTGCCGCCTGTCATACCTTCCCGCCGAGACTGCTGATGAAGTGAAGCAGCAGGTGGCACAGGCGATAAAGAAAACCGCCGACGATGACCAGTGGTTAAGCCAGCATCCGCCGGAAATAATCTGGTATGAAAGAAGGGCCGAGGCCTGGGAACAGAAACCGGAGGACCCGTTTGTTCAGGCGTTCAAATCAACCGCGGATAGCACCCTCGGGTCAGATACCGAGATTGTCGGGGCTACCTGGGGCATGGACACCCGCCTGGCACCGTATTTCAATATGCCGGCCATCTCCTTCGGGCCCAACGGCGGGAACATCCACGGCGTAAATGAATATGTGGACATCAATTCCGTGATTGACTGTACGAAAGTGCTTGCCGCCTTCATCGTAGACTGGTGCGGAGCGCAGAAAATTTGAGCGAGGGAGGCTGGTATGAGTAAGTTGCAGGTTAACGGTGAAAGACTGTGGCATACCATCATGGAGACCGCCAGGTTTGGTCGCACCGAGAAAGGCGGCGTCTGCCGCCTGACGCTATCCGATGCCGACCGCCAGGTGCGCGACTGGCTGGTGCGGGAATGCCGGGCGGCTGGCTGCGATGTCAGCATTGACGAGATGGGCACTATTTTCGCCCGGCGCTCCGGGAAGGACAATACGCTGCTGCCGATTGCCATCGGCAGCCACCTTGACACCCAGCCCTCAGGCGGCAAGTTTGACGGCATTGCCGGCGTCCTTTCGGGGCTTGAGGTGCTGCGCACGCTGAACGAGGCCGGGTACACTACCACCGCGCCTCTGGAACTCATTGACTGGACCAACGAGGAAGGCTCCCGCTTCCAACCGCCGATGCTGGCCTCCGGCGTATTCGCCGGCGTCTTTGAGCGCGATTTTGCCTATGCCTCTGAAGACCGCGACGGCAAAAAGTTCGGGGCAGAGCTGGCGCGCATTGGCTACCGCGGTGAGCGCAGGTGCCCCGACCACAAGCTCGGAGCCTACTTTGAGCTCCACATCGAGCAGGGGCCGGTCCTGGAAAAAGAGGGCATACTGATTGGCGCCGTCACCGGCATGCAGGGACAGAAATGGTACGAGATAACCGTGACCGGACAGGACGCCCATGCCGGCACCACGCCCATGCCCGCCCGCCGCGATGCTATGGTAGCCTGCGCCCGAATGGTGATGGCAGTCCAGGCCATCGCCCTGGACCACTCCCCGCTCGCCGTGGCCACGGTCGGCCACGTGGTGGTCCGGCCGAACTCAAGAAACGTGGTACCGGGGTCGGTCTTTTTCACCGTTGACCTTCGCCACCCGGATGAAAAGGTCCTGCTCCAGATAGACCAGGAGCTCAGGAAAATGGTAGCTGCTACCGCCAGAGACTCGGATGTAAAAGCAAAGCTGGTGAATAACTGGAACGTGGCGCCGATGGAGTTCAACGCGGACTGCATCAATCGGGTGCGCAATGCTGCCAAAAAGCTGGGCTACCGCCACCGCGACATTATTTCCGGCGCCGGCCATGACGCCGTCTATATCGCCAGGGTGGTGCCCACAGGTATGATATTCGTGCCCTGCGAAAACGGCATCAGCCACAACGAACTGGAGAATACCCGGCCGGAATACCTCGCCGCCGGCGCCAACGTGCTCCTCAATACGGTCATATCTTATGACCAAAAGTAGCCTCCAGCTGATTCATAGTGGTATGATTACTGCAATAGATAAGTTGTCGCACCAAACCCATTAATGTCAAAGGGGGGACGATTATGAATTCAAGGGAAAGAGTATATGCCGCGGCCAATCACCGGGAGCCTGACCGGGTTCCCATATGCTTTAATGGTGGCTCTGGCACCTTCATCACCGAGTGTCCACCTGACGGCAGAGTATGTTCCCAGCTTTACCAGTATCTGGGACTGACGGATGCTGAGCCGATTCAAATTTCGGACATATTCACTCAACCCACCAATATCGACCCGCGAGTGGCGCAGCGGCTGCACTCGGACATGACCACAGTTGCCTGCAACCCGCCGAGAGCTGTCATTGAATCCGATGGTTCCAAAACCTGGCCCTGGTTCTGCGGCCTGAGAATAAGAAAGCTCGGTCTATACGATGAGCCTTTCGACTTCCCCATGCGCCATATGACCACCAAAAAAGACATAGATAACTATCCCTGGCCTGACCCTTCGGTCAATATCATGGGTGGGGTAGTGGAAAAGGCAAAATATCTGCATGAAGAAACCGACTACTTTGTTGTTGGAAGGTGCATCACCACGATGCTGCCTTTCCTGGGATACGCTTTATTCAGTGGCATGGATAAATGGCTTACGGACATGAAGCTGGACCCGAAATTTTACCACCAGCTCTCGGCAAAACTCCTTGAAATCGGCACTGCCATCCACGAGCAATTCTTTGGCGGAGTCGGTCAGTACCTGGACGGGGTGAATATCCATGATGACCTGGGCACTCAGACCGGGCTTTTCATGTCCCATGATGACTACGTAAAGTTCGTCAAGCCATATACCGCCGAAATCATCAAAACTATCCGGAAATACATCCGGCCGGAGGCGAAGATTATCATACACAGTTGCGGTTCGGTATACGACGCCATACCAGACCTGATAGAGATTGGTGTTGATGTCCTCAACCCGGTGCAGCCGCTGGCCCGGAATATGGAGCCATGGCGTCTGAAGAAAGAGTTCGGTGATGAAATCGCCTTCCTCGGTGGCTTTGATATCCAGCGGCTGCTGCCGCGGGGGACAATAACCCAGGTAAGAGAGGGAGCCAGGAAGCTGATACAGGAGTATGCTCGCGGCGGCGGTTATATCTTCGCCACATCGCACAACATTGAGCCGGATACGCCCCCGGAGAATATCGTGGCCGCCTTTGATGCGGCTCATGAATATGGCCGGTATCCAATTCCCAGGCAGAGCGGCGATAACTACGTTGATTTTATCAGAAAGCTGAACCTGCAGTAATGATACGGCGCAGGAACCCATTCCAGATATTTTATGGCTGGTGGATAGTTGCCGCGTCTTTCCTTATTGCCGTGTATATAGGGGGAGCCGTATTCTACGGGTTCACGGCTTTCTTTGAGCCCATAGCCAACGAAATGGAGTGGAGCTACACGCAACTGTCCGTGGCCGCTTCCCTGCGTGGCTTAGAGATGGGCGTCCTTTCCCCAATCGTCGGTATGCTGGCTGACCGCTGGGGGCCCAGAAAGCTCGTATTCGGCGGCGTGCTGGTTACGGCGGCGAGCTTAGTTCTCCTGAGCGCCGCCACATCTCTAATCATGTTTTATGCGGCCTTCGTCCTGCTGGCCATAGGTGTCAGCGCCTGCACCGTGACCGTGCTCCTGACGGCCGTCGCTAACTGGTTCCGGAGGAAAATGGGGATAGCGAGCGGTATCGCCATCTGTGGCTTTGGTTTCAGTGGCGTGCTGATTCCGGTGATAGTAAAGCTCATTGCCGTTTACGACTGGCGCACCACGCTGCATATCCTGGCTCTGGGCATGGTGGCCCTGATTTTACCACTGTCACTCTTCTTCCGACACCGGCCCGAGCAATATGGTTACCTTCCGGATGGCCTGAAACAGGGTGAACTCGCCTATCCTGATGAGACCAGCCCTCGCCAGGCAGTAGAGATTGAGATGAAGGCCAAGCAGGCCCTTAAGAGCGGCACATTCTGGCACCTGGCACTGGCACGCCTGTATCATATTATGACGATGATGGCTATCACCACCCACGTGATGCCCTACCTCAGCAGCCTTGGCTTTAGCCGGTCGGCATCGAGCTTGGTGGCGACCGCCATCCCGTTGATAAGCATTTTCGGCCGCCTCGGTTTTGGCTGGCTCGGAGACAAATTCAACAAAAGGTCGGTGGCGGCAACGAGCTTCATTATGATTAGCAGCGGGGTATTCTGTTTCGCCTATGCTTCTGACGCGCGGATATGGTTGCTCGTTCCCTTCCTGGTTCTGCTGGGGATAGGTTACGGGGGCACCAACGCCATACTGCCGGCCCTGGGCCGGGAGTACTTCGGCAGGACCAGATTCGGCAGCATCTACGGACTGATGGAAGGCATCGGCACCATAGGCGCCATAATCGGCCCGACGCTGGCCGGATGGGCCTATGATAGCCTAGGCAGCTACCAGATAATCTGGTTATTACTGGCCGGCCTCGCCTTTGCAGCTATGGCACTGGTATTCACCGTTACGCCAATAAGCAACACGGTGAAACTGGATGACCCTGCCGCCGCATAAAACTGCCGCCCACGTAACCATTTCAAAAGGTTTTATTTGCCTATGGTTGTTCCTTGGCTCACCCTCTTAATCCCCCTCTCAAACAGGTTTGTCTTTTATGCCCCATTTCGATAATGTTTGAGAGGGGGAAAGAATTGGAGAGGGGGCTCCGCCCCCTCTTCTCTATACTCCCCTCTCCAGCCATTTCTGCCTGTAGTCTTTTACCAGTGATTCTGGCTGGAGAGGGGTCAGGGGTGAGGCGTCAACTGCCAACCTAATGTAAACAGAACCTTCATTAAAGTGCTCCGAGGATTAGCCCGGGCAGCTTTGTAAGTCAGCTTTACGTTTTCAGACTGTCTTTATTGTTAAATAAAGGAGATTGCGGGCTCCCTATCCTGACGTCCAGTACCGCCGGCCTGCCACGGCGTACCTGTCCCAGGGCCTCTTTTAAGGCTGACGGAAGGGCCGATGGTTCTTCAACCCTCTGTCCATAAGCCTGGCAGGCCTGCGCGATTAAAGCGTAGTCAGGGGAAGGCGCGATGTCCATACCCACCCAGGGCCCGGCCTTCCCGGAAAAGCCTTCTTCGCCATAGGCCCGGCGCAGGGCCTCCTTGGGCGCCTGGTATATGGCATTATTGAAGATGATGGACAGAAAAGGGGCCTTATAGACATCGGCCGCCCAGAGAGTCGGAATGGGACAGCCGAAGACGAAGCTGCCGTCACCCACC
>VGOH01000063.1 GCA_016875955.1 Chloroflexota bacterium | reverse complement strand
CAGTCCCAGTTCAAGTCAGACCCGGAGAAGTCGGATGAGGCCTCGCCATACTGGAAGATGGCTGATTGCCATCGGGGTGCTTATTGCTATATTCGTCTTAGCCTCTATCAGCAAAGGCATTTATACGGACTGGCTCTGGTTCGGCAGCCTTGGCTACAGCAGCATCTACACGACTATACTGACCACCAAGATATGGCTCTTTTTCGCCGGAGCTTTCGGTTTTTTAGCCCTGCTTCTGGCCAGCCTCTTTGTGGCGCGGCGGCTATCGCCGCCCTCTCAGGGCAGCCTGCTGACCGGGCAGGGACTGCTATTCGTACGCCGTGCTATTGATATTGGTATCCTGACCACCGCCGCCTTAATAAGCTTGATTTTCGGCCTCGTCACTTCGGGGCACTGGGAAATGGTGCTCCGCTTCATTAATGGCGCCAATTTTAATGTCGTCGAGCCCCTTCTGGAGAGAGATGTGGGCTTTTATGTTTTCCGCCTGCCCCTCTACAATTTCATTCAGAACTGGCTGGTCTGGGCAGTCGTTCTCACTTTGCTCTTCACCACAACCGTATACGTCCTAAATATCGGTTTCAATCGCGCTGGCTTTACCAGGCGGGTTAAAGGACACCTCTTTGCCCTTGGTGCCATCATCTTCTTCCTCATCGCCTGGAGCTACCGGCTGAATATCTTTGACCTTCTATATTCAGAACGCAGCATAATCTTTGGCGCCGGCTATACTGATGAACACGCCCAACTGCTGGCCTGGCGACTGCTTATCGTCATCACGATTATCTGTGGTCTGCTGATGATAGTCGGCATTTACCGCCGCGGCTGGCGCTGGCTTTTCGGGCCAATCGCGCTGTGGGTCGCCTTCGCCATCATATTCGGCAGCATCTATCCGGCCATCATGCAGAGATTTCAGGTGGAGCCAAGTGAGCTGGCGCGAGAAACATATTATATCAGAAATAATATTCAGTTCACCCGCCTGGCCTTCGGCCTTGACCGCATTGAGGTGAGGGATATTCCCATTGAAGCTGCCCCAAAAGAAGAGGATATTATCCAAAACAGTGCCACCATCAACAACATCCGATTATGGGACTACCGGCCCATCAAAGACACCTACAACCAGATACAGTCTATCAGACTGTACTATGATTTTAATGATATCGATATTGACCGTTATCAGATTGATGACAGTTACCGCCAGGTGCTCATTGGCGCCAGAGAACTCTCACCAGAAAAACTCACCGCTGCGGCGCAAACCTGGGTGAACCGCAGGCTCCAGTATACGCACGGCTATGGCGTAACCATGAGCCCCACCAACGAGGTTACCGAGCAGGGTATGCCCAACCTGTTTATCAAAGACGTGCCGCCGATTGGCGCCATCAAGATTAAACGGCCGGAGATTTACTTTGGCGAAAAAACTGAGGGCTACGTAATCGTCAATACCAGAATCGCTGAATTTGATTACCCCAAAGGGGATACCAATGTCTTCACCCATTATGAAGCGAAAAGCGGCATCACCCTTGATTCATTTCTGCGTAAGCTGGCCTTTACCTGGCAGCTTGGCGACCTTAACATCCTTATCAGCGACGAACTCGCCGAAGAGAGCCGGCTTTTATATCGGCGCAACATACAGGAGCGGGTGAGCCATATAGCACCTTTCCTGAAGCTTGATAGCGACCCCTATATTGTCATTGATGATGGCCAGCTTTACTGGATACAGGACGCGTATACGGTTTCCGACCGGTATCCATATTCCCAGCCCGATGTCAGCGGCATAAATTATATCCGCAACAGCGTCAAAGTGGTAATCAATGCCTATAACGGAGCGGTCACTTTCTACCTTATTGACCCGGGAGATGCTGTGGCCAATACCTATGCGGCTATATTCCCGGCCCTGTTCCGCCCCATTGATGAGATGCCGGCAACTCTACGGCAACACCTGCGTTATCCCTTTGACCTGTTCCAGATTCAGTCTTCGGTTTATCAGACCTATCATATGACCGACCCGCGCGTGTTTTACAACAAGGAAGACCTCTGGACAATTCCGGTAGAGACTTATGCCGATGCCGAACGCAATCTGGAGCCCTACTACATAATCATGCGGTTGCCAGGTGAAGAACAGGAAGAATTTGTCCTCATGCTTCCCTTCACACCCAAGAAGAAAGACAACATGATAACCTGGCTGGCTGCCCGCAGCGATGGTGATAAGTATGGTAAACTTATCGCCTATAATTTCCCCAAAGATAAATTAATCTACGGCCCAAGGCAAATAGAGGCCAGAATCAGCCAGAATCCAACCATCTCCGAACAGTTCACCCTATGGGGTCAGAAAGGCTCGCAGGTTATCCGGGGCAGCCTGCTCGTCATACCCATTGAGAAATCAATCCTTTACGTTGAACCCATTTACCTCAAAGCCGAGAAAGGGCAGCTGCCAGAACTGAAAAGAGTGGTGGTTGCCAGCGGTGACCAGATTGCGATGAAAGAAACCCTTGCTGAGAGCCTGAGTGCTATCTATACTGGCCTGCCCAAGGAAGAACTGCCAGCACCCACCCAGACACCGCCGGCAAGGTCGGATAAGCTCACGGAACTGGCCAAACAGGCACAGGAGCACTACAACAAAGCCCAGGAATATCTGAAAGCAGGTGACTGGACTGGCTGGGGAGAAGAGCTGGACAAAATGTCGGAGGCTCTGCGCCAGCTGGTGGAACTGGCTGAAATCCTGCAGGAATAACCAAACAGGAGAATCCCACCTTCCTACCTTCGTCGGAATGAAAGCCTATCAAATCTGATAGAGTCTGTTATCAGCCACATAAATTAAATGATATAAAAAATCTTTACTTGAAAGTAAATAATTATGTAGTAAAATGATGTAGTAGAATAATATATAGAATGACAAAATATTTATGTAGACGAGGTAATTATGGTACAAAAACGAGAACTGATTAAAGGAAGCTCTGATTCGCTACTTCTCTGCCTGATAGCCCAGCAGCCGATGTACGGTTACCAGATTATCAAGGAACTGGAGACAAGAAGCCAGGGTTACTTCAAATTCAAGGAAGGCACGCTGTATCCGGCGCTTCACCGCCTGGAAAGGGCAGGTTTAATCCTAGGCAAATGGCAGTTACTGTCCAACGGTCGGCCCAGGCGATACTACCACCTGACCGCCAAAGGACACGCCAAACTCTCCACCGAGAGAGTCCAGTGGCAGGACTTCATCAAGGCGGTGAATATGATATTGCAGCCAGCGGAGAGCTAAACGGATAAAGCAATGACCACGGCCCGGCATCATTATCTGGAAATCATCCGCGAAAACCTGAAGATTGACCTCGCTGAAGAAAAAGAGGTCATCAGCGAGCTGGAGACCCACATTGAAGACAGACTCCAGGAACTGAAAGAACGCGGCCTTTCCGAGGAAGAAGCGGAAAGAACCTGCCTGGGACTGCTTGGCTCCGCCAAAGCCATCGCCAGGCAGATATATGAAGCCCACAGCCAGGGCAGCTGGCAGCAAGCCTCTCTGGCGGCCATGCCGCACCTGCTTTTTGCCGCCCTGTTTGCCCTCAACTGGTGGCAACACGTCGGCTGGCTGTCCATTGTCACCTTTATGGTCATCGGCACATCAATCTATGGGTGGTGGCACGGCAAACCGGCCTGGGTCTTCCCGTGGCTGGGCTATTCACTTATCCCGGTGGCCGCCCTGGGCCTCATCCTGCCCTACCTGCCCCGGGAGTGGTCTCTCCTCACGATTCCGTTCTATTTCCTGCTGGCCTTGTGGTGGATTATCTGTCTCCTGATTCAAACGGCCAGGCGGGACTGGCTGTTAAGCTCTTTAATGCTGCTCCCCATGCCCATCATCGTTGGCTGGTTCATAACCCTGGCGCCCGGCTTGAAAATAACCGCTCAGACCCCGGAGCGCATCAATTATTTCGCTCCCTGGATAGCCCTGAGTTTTCTTATCCTGGCGCTGACGATAGCCGCTTTTATTCGCCTGCGCCAGCGCTGGCTGCGCGTCTCCCTGTTAATCATTTCCGGCCTGCTGACACTGACCCTGGTGGTCTACTACATTGGCGGCAGGCTGAATGTACAGACCTTCGCCGGTCTCATCCTGGTGATGTGGGGGCTTTTTCTGATTCCGCCGCTTCTGGAGCGGGTTCTCAGGAGGAGCCGACGGATATGGCAACGCTATGCATTTTTTAAACCATCGCAACAGTAACCAGTGGGGATACTCCCTGACGCAGAATGGCTTTAAAATTCCCCCCTTGCCAATATTGAATAAAGCTACCAGAAGGGAAGGACGCCAATGGTACTTAATGCCGCGATAGCCATAATTACTGCCTACCTGCTTGGCTCCATCCCATTCGCCTATATCGCCGGCCGATTGTTGAAGGGGATTGACATCCGGCAGGTTGGCGGCGGCAATATGGGCGCGGTGAACACGGCACGGGAAATTGGGCTGGTGCCGGGGCTGCTGGTGCTCGTTGCCGATATCGCCAAGGGAGCGCTGGCGATATTAATCGCCCTCTGGCTTGACGTGCCACTGATGCTGGTATTCGTCGCCGGATTCGCCGCGGTGGTGGGGCATAACTGGCCAGTTTTTCTGAAGTTCAAGGGAGGCAAAGGGGCCGCCACCACCATCGGTGTCCTGTTCGCCCTCACACCCGCGGAGTTCGCCATCAGCCTAGCCCTCATCGTGGTCATAATCGTCATCACCAGCAACGTCAGGCTGGCGGTTGTCATCGGGCTGGCCGTATTGCCCATCATCATCTGGCAGATAAATGGTTCCGGTATGCTCATCATCTATTCAGTGATTATGTTTCTGTTCCTCGCTGCCAGGTCGCTGCCGAGCACCCGAGAGGCCATGGCAAAAGCTGGCGATAGGAAAAATCTCATCTTCGACCATGCCTACCACTTCTGGCAGACCCGGAAGAGCAAATGAAGAAGGTGGCCGTAGTAACTGACACCACCGCCTGCATCCCCCCGGAGCAGGTGGCACGGTACGATATAGAAATCGTGCCGGTGCAGCTTATCTTTGAGGACAAAACCTACCGCGACGGCATAGACATCAGTGCCGCTGAGTTTTATGCCAGGCTGCGGCAGGCGTCCAAACCGCCGACCACAGCCAGCTCCTCGCCGGAAATTTACTTTAAGGCATTCCAGAAGGCCATCCAGAGAGCGGCAGGTGTTTTCTGCGTCACCGAGCCGTCAAAATTCAGCGCCATGTATAACTCGGCATGTGTGGCCAAGGAGATGCTGGAGAAAACATTGCCGGAGGCGACCGTAGCGGTGCTGGACTGCACCACGGCCGCTGCCGGTCAGGGTCTGGTAACGCTGGCCGCCGCCAGGGCAGCCGCCGCCGGTCGGAGCCTGGAAGAAGTGAAGGCAACGGCTGAGCATGTCATGGCGAGCGTCAACCTCTTCGCGGCGCTGGACACGCTGCATTACCTGGTGAAAAGCGGGCGGGTGCCGCAGGCAGCGGCACTGGTCAACTCCATCCTGCAGATTAAACCGGTGTTCACCCTGAACCACGCCAGTGCCCGTACGGTAGCGCTGCCGCGCACCATAGAGAGCGCCATGAAGCGCATCCTGAAACTGATGGAGCGAAATGCAGTCAAAGGAGAGCCGCTCCACGTGGCCGTGATGCACGCCGATGCTCTGAATAATGCCAACGTCCTGAGAAATCGCATTGCCGCGCAGTTCAATTGCACCGAGCTCTTTATCACCGAGTTCACCCCGGTGATGGGCGTCCATACCGGCCCCGGGCTCCTCGGCGTCGCTTTCTACGGCGAAAGCGCCTGACCGGCAACCGGGGCCAGGCGAGACCAGCCATCTGGCACAATCGTGAAAAACATTCTATAATCAGGGTGTGACTGAGACGCAGGTTGTCAGCGATGCCGAGCGGCTCCTGGAAAGCCTGGGCCATCTCCCGGAACCGGTGGTGAAGCCGGCTTTCATCGTGGTCAGCGGCCTGCCCGGCACCGGCAAATCACACTTTTGCCGCCGTCTGGCGGAGAGAGTCCCGGTCGTCATCCTGGAAAGCGACTTCATGCGCAAGGCACTTTTCCCATCGCCCACCTACGGCATTGAGGAAAGCGCCCGCCTGTTCCAGGCCATCCATCATTTAATTGAGCGATTGCTGAAAAAGGGGGTGTCCGTGGTTCTGGATGCCACCAACCTCTCGGAGCGCAACCGCGAGCACCTGCACCATATTGCCTACCGGTGCAATGTCAGGTTGATTCTGGTGCGCGTGGAAGCGCCGCTGGAGGTAGTACAGGAGCGACTCAGGAAACGCGCCGAGGGAAATGCTCTGGCGGAAGACCACTCGGAAGCTGACTGGGCAGTTTTCCAGAAGATGAAAGGTTCGGTGCAGAAAATACGCCACAACCATTTCGCTGTTGATACTTCACGGGATATAACCCCGGTCCTGGACAAGATTGTCAGAGAGGTAAACCGCTGAAAGGAGATTTATAAATATGGAGATTAAGGTCTTGGTCGGTGATATCGCCAGTATTGAAGCCGACGCTATCATTGTCACCCATTTTGAAGGCGCTAAAAGTCCGGAAGGGGCAACTGCGGCCGTGGACAGGGCGCTGAATGGGGCCATCACCCAGCTGATAAAGCGGGGGGAAATCAAGGGCAAACCGAACGAGATAACCATGGTGCACAGCCTCGGCAAGTTGCCCGCAGCCCACGTGATGATAGTGGGGCTGGGCAAGCAGGCAGAGCTGTCCCTCAATAAAGTGCGTGTCGCCGTGGCCGAGGCCTGCCGCTGGCTGCGCGCCCGGGAAATCAGCACCATCGCCACC
>VGOH01000062.1 GCA_016875955.1 Chloroflexota bacterium | reverse complement strand
ACGAGGTCACCGTGCTGCGCGCCAGCGCTGCCTTTGAAGAGGCAAGACCCTGGGCGGACAAGTATCCGCCTGTTTCCTAGCTGAACCAGCGGTGCCTGCCTTGGCCAAACAGGACTTCCGCTCTATCCTATATGGGTATATGGGGAGGTATCAGTCAGCCGGGAAGACGTTAGACGAGTCTGCGGTGCGACCCCGGCGGGATTTGAACCCGCGATCTCCACCGTGACAGGGTGGCATGTTAGACCGCTACACCACGGGGCCGTTTGCCTTTATTAATGAGGGGGAATACAGAATTTATTAATAGTTGGACTTACGTAGAGTGTAACAAAGGTGGTATACTATGTCAAGCTGGTCATTATGGCAGTGGTAAGATATAAATAGGACGTTGCCATGAACAGCGTGGCGAAGCATTGTCGGTAGCCGCTGTTTGTGGTATAATGTTCGGGAAAATTTTCTGGATTGAAAAATGGTAAGAAGCAAGATTAAAAAAGAGGAAGCCAAAACAGAGGAGACACAGTTACGAGACTACGAGCTGGTCATCGTGGTCAGTCCGGAGACTGCCGATGATGCCCTTGAGGCAGCGCTCAAAAATGTGAACCAGTTCATTACCGGTAAGGGCGGCGTCGTATCCGAGGCAGAACGGTGGGGTAAGCGGAAGCTGTCCTATCCCATTAAAAGTCACCTAGAGGGCAATTACGTGCTGACACGATGCCAGATGAAGCCGGCGTGGGCTAAGGAGTTGGACGCGAATTTGAATTTATCTGAGGACGTTTTACGGCACCTGTTATTGAAGGTTGAGGGTTAGCCCGGGGGTTGCCCTGATATATCAACAGAAGGACGGGGCAAAAGGAGTGTTGGTGACATGCCGAGTCTGAATAAGGTAATCATAATCGGGAATATCGGTGGCGAGCCGGAAATGCGGTTTACGCCGAACGGCAAACCGGTAACTTCATTTCGTGTGGCCACCAACTGGGTATCGACAAGTCCGGACGGAGAGCGCCGGCAGGAAACAGAGTGGTTCAATGTGGTAACCTGGAATAAGCTTGCCGAACAGTGCAACCAGTTCCTGGCTAAAGGGCGGCTGGTTTATGCTGAAGGCCGGCTGCACACCCGTAGCTGGGAGGGGCAGGATGGGCAGCAGCATTCAAGGGCAGAGGTAATTGCCAATAAAGTGGTATTCCTGGACCGCAGAGGCATGGCGCCGCTGCCTGAAGAAAAGCTGGACGAGAGCGCCAGCGCCGGCGGCAAGGCTGAGGAAAGCGATGCCGCCGAGCTGGAGCCTGACGATATTCCATTTGAATAAATACTGGCTGAAAGGGTTGTGAATGGCAGAAACGAGGGAAGCACCCAGAGGTAGGAAATGGACCAAACCGAGGTACGTGCCCAAACGCCGGGTATGTTTGTTCTGTGCCGATAAGACGCAGGTCATAGACTATAAGAATTCAGAAAAATTGCGTAATTTCATTACCGATAGGGGAAGAATTGCACCGCGCCGGAAAAGCGGTACCTGTGCCAGGCACCAGCGCATTCTGGCGAGGGAGATAAAAAGAGCCCGTCACCTGGCTCTATTACCGCAGGCACCGGTTCACATTCGTGAATCGGAAATGGGCGGATGATAGTCAGCAGCGATAATTATTGCTGGTGCGTTTACTTTCCCGGTCAATAGAGGAAACTCAAGTCATATTTATTTACGGTGAGCTGAAGTGCCAAAAAGGACGTATCAACCGAAAAAGATTCCGAGGAAGCGGGAGCACGGTTTTCTGGCGCGGATGAGCACGCGCGGTGGACGTGCCGTTTTGAAAGCGAGGCGGCTGAGAGGTCGCAAGAAATTAATCGTCGTGTAATGCCTGGCTGGCCAGTGAAATAAGGGGGCGTGTGCAGTGAGGGGTGAGCAGTACCTGACGAAACCGGCACAGTATGCGCTTGTCTACAGTAAAGGCAGTTCGTGGGCGAATAGTTTGCTGGTGATGAAGGTTTTAGCCGATGGGCTTGACTTGTCCCGATATGGTTTCTCGGTGGGCCGCCGGGTAGGCAAAGCGGTGGTGAGAAATCGGGTGAAACGCCGGCTGCGTGAAATCATGCGCTCGACCTCTCTGCAACCGGGACGGGATATCATCTTTATCGCCCGTTCACGTACCGCTGTTGCCGGTTACGCTGAACTCAAGGCGGCAGTCCAGGAGCTGCTGCATCGAGCCGGCTTGCTGGTTGAAAATTATGAGAAAGTTGGCCTTAGGTCTGATTAGACTGTATCAGTTGACCCTGTCACAGGTCACGTTGCACTCATGCCGATTTGCCCCTACCTGTTCTCAATATACGTATGAGGCTATTGCCAGGCATGGCCTGGTAAAGGGGACCTGGCTGGGAGTCCGGCGCCTGTGCCGATGTCATCCCTTTCATGAAGGTGGTTATGACCCGGTGCCATGAGCACCGGAGGAGCTGAGAAGCAGGTAAAAGCGGTTGAAAAAGAAAATCATCGGTAAGGGGCTGCTGCTGGCAGTGCTGCTTATGGTGCTGGTCACCGGGCTGGCCCTGCCCACCTGTCAGCCGGCTCAAGCTATACCGAGGGGATGGTCAGGGGTCGCCATTGCTGATGGTGCCCTCTTTCTGGGTTCAATGGAAGGCAAGCTGGTGGCCCTGGACAGCGCCACCCAGCAGCGCCTCTGGGATGATGTCCCGTTCACGCAGAAGCAGTCAAGCAGCCTTGGCTGCCAGCAAGGGACCCTGGCGGTCGCCATTTACGGAACACCGGCGGTGACAGCGGAACTGGTCTATATCACTGGCTATAACGGTAAACTGTATGCCATAAACAGGCAGACGGGGGCCTCCCGCTGGGTGTACCCGCGGGAAGAAGTGCTTGACCCGATTGTGGGTGGGGTTGTGGTAGCGGAGGGTAAACTCTATTTCGGCAGTTCCGATGGCGTACTATACGCACTTGATGCGGCCACCGGCGATAAACTATGGACATTTGCCTCCGGGGGTAAAATCTGGGGGACGCCGGCGGTTAATGGCGCTACGGTTTACATAGGCTCCTTTGATAAAAAGCTGTATGCGCTGAATGTGGCCGATGGTGGCTTGAAGTGGCAGTTTGAAACAGAGGGAGCGATTGTCAGCACCCCGCTAGTATATGATGGCACGGTCTATTTTGGCTCTTTTGACCGTTACCTGTATGCCCTGAATGAAACTGACGGTCAGCTGCGCTGGAAATATCAGGGCGATAACTGGTTCTGGGCACGTCCCCTGGTTGATGATGGCATCATCTACGCGGCTTCGGTTGACGGCAAGGTGTACGCCCTGACGGCGGATAAAGGTGATACGGTCGCCGTTTTTGACCTGGAAAGCCCGGTCAGTGCCTCGCCGGTTTCGGTGGCTGGCAATGTAATCATGGTGGTGGAAGCAGGCCGGGTTTATTCCCTGGACGCAGGTACCAGACAGAAAAAAATGCTGGCTGAGCTGGGGGAACCGGTTTACGCGTCTCTGGCCGCCAGCGATGGTGTTATCTACATTCACAGTGCTGATGATGTCCTGCATGCGGTGAATGCCCAGACCGGGGCAGAGCTGTGGAGTTTTGAACTGGAGAGCGAGTGAGGTAAGTTATTTTGGTTGGCGAAATCTGGGATTTAATCATACTGTCGCCGATGATAAATGTACTTATCGTCGTGTCCGGTTTTTTGTTCAATAATTTCGGCCTGGCGATAATTGTGCTGACCCTTATTGTGCGCGGGATAACCATGCCGCTTAACCTGAAGCAAATCAGGTCGACCAAGGCGCTGCAGGAGCTGCAGCCAAAGATGGCGGAGCTGCATAAGAAATTCGGCAAGGACCGGCAGAAGCTGGCGCAGGAACAGATGCGGCTGTACCGGGAGTCCGGCGTCAATCCCGCTGGCTGCTTACTGCCCATGCTCGTCCAGCTGCCCATCTGGATAGCGCTTTTCCAGTCAATCATCCGCGTTCTGGCAGTCATCCCTGAGGATTTTCTGAAGCTTTCCGGGCATCTGTACACTTCATGGTCGCAGGTCTTCTCGCTGGTGCCGCTGAACAGCCAGTTCCTCTGGCTGGACCTGGCGATGCCGGACGGAATCTATCTGCTGCCGATTCTGGTGGGGGGCACGATGTGGCTGCAGCAGAAGATGGTCACGCCGAGAACGGGCGACCCCAGACAGCAGGCGCAGAGCCAGATGATGTTGTGGGTGATGCCGTTGATGTTTGCCTTCCTCACCATGCAGTTCCCCAGCGGGCTGGCGCTGTACTGGGTGATTTCAAACGTCATCAGCATTGGCATGCAGTACTTCATTACCGGTGGGTGGGGAGGTCTGACCTCTGAGGCCGCCACCAAGCCCGCGGGGCGGGATAAAAAATACATAACACGTATCACCAGGGTCGAGGAAAAGGCGTCTGACTACAGAGAGACAGAGGCTGATATAGGCGCTGACGTGGGTGCTGATATTGCTGCGACTGAAGTGTCGCCAAAGGGAGGTGCGGGCCCCGCCAGATTTCAGCCGAGCCTGAGGGCAATAAAGCGCCATCCCAAGAAAAGCAAACGCCCCAAGCGAAGGTAATCGCCGTAAGGTGGTAATTGAAATGGAAAAAAACGAAAGCGAAATTGCTGAGATAGCGCGAAAAGTTCTGGAGACATTGCTGGGGCGGATGGGTATTCAAGCTAGGGTAGAAACGGTGTCTGGAGAGCTGGCGGAAGGTAAGGTCGGCGTGCCAAGCTCCATCACCCTTAACGTGGAAGGTGAGGACCTGGGAATCCTCATCGGCAGGAGGGGCCAGACACTTTCCTGCCTCCAGTATATGGTGCGGATAATTATTGGTCATCAGGAAAAGGTATGGTTGCCCATTGTTATTGATGTTGAAGGCTACAAGCAACGTCGCTGCAACGCCTTGCAGGCCCTGGCCTGGAGGATTGCGGAACAGGTCACGCAGAAGAAAGAGCCGTTTGCGCTGGAGCCAATGCCGGCCTTTGACCGCCGCATCATTCATCTGGCACTGGCTGACCATACTGAAGTGACCACCGAGAGCCGGGGGGAAGGCGAGGCACGGCGGGTGGTCATTATACCAAAGGAACTGCCTTCGGATTGACTTGCCTTGACATGTGTGGTAACCTTTAGCCATAAAAGCTCAGACGGAGCCGAGTAGGGGAGAGCGCAGTTACCCAGCGAGTCTGGCATGGTGGAAGCAGATGTGATTGCCTTCCCGAAAATCCCTCCCGAGTTGCCAACCGAACGGTCGTCAGGTGAAGATTCAGGCCCAGTAGACTTGGCCGGCAGCGTCAGCCGTTATCCGGGACGAGGGCATCAAAGGTGCCTTTGAAGAGTGCCCCGGGCAGCCGGGGAAAGAGGGTGGTACCGCGGGTTGATAATTCCCGTCCCGAGAGGACGGGTTTATTATTTTATGGGGAGTAAAAGCATGTTCCGTCCGGTGAGCAGCCAGCTCAATCTGCCGCAGCTTGAGGAGAAGATACTTAAGTGGTGGCAAGAGAACAAAATCTTTGCGCGGAGCGTGGAAAACCGGAAAGGTGGTCCTCGTTTCACCTTATACGAAGGCCCGCCGACGGCCAACGGTAGCCCCGGCATACACCATGTGCTTTCGCGCATTTTCAAGGATATAATACCGCGCCACCGGGCGATGAAGGGCTACTATACGCCGCGCATCGGCGGCTGGGACACGCATGGCCTGCCTGTGGAGCTTGAGGTGGAAAGGGAACTCGGTATTTCCACCAAGACACAGATTGAGGAATACGGCATCGCCAAATTCAACGCTCGCTGTCGGCAGAGCGTCTTCCGGTATCTGAAAGACTGGAACGCGCTGACCGAGCGCATCGCCTACTGGTGTGACCTTGAGCACCCCTACGTCACCATGGAGAACTACTACATTGAGACGGTGTGGTGGTCGCTGAAGCAGATGTGGGACCGGGGTCTAATCTATCTGGGCTACAAGACCGCTGCCCATTGTCCCCGCTGCGGCACGTCGCTCAGTTCACATGAGGTGGCCCTGGGCTATGAAGAGGACACGGAAGACCCGTCCGTTTATATCAAGTTCAAAATCGTTCTCCCGTCTCTCAAGGGTTCTAAGGCACGCGAACGGCTGCATAAGCTCTTTACATCTTCTGGTAAACCGGCCTATTTTCTGGCCTGGACGACCACTCCCTGGACGCTGCCCGGCAACACGGCGCTGGCGGTCGCTGCCGATGCCGAATATGCGGTGGTAGCAACGGATGACGAGTACCTCGTTTTTGCCACTGACTTGCTGGGTGTGGTGGGCTTTGATGCCGGTCAGGTCGTGGATAAAGTAACGGGGAGCGAGCTGGTCAGCGGTGACGGCCGGCAAGCCGTTGAATATGAACCGCTCTATAATCCGCACCAGTACGGCGTTGAGCGGAGGCGTTTTGTTATCTTTGCCGACCCATCCGACGGGCATACACGGAGCGACCTTCAGACGCAGAAGCCGGATAAAAACCTGACCTATAAAGTTATTGCCACTGATTTCGTGTCCCTGGAAGATGGGACCGGCATCGTGCACGTGGCGCCTGCCTTTGGCGAGGTTGACTTTGAGGCGGGCAAGGAGCAGGGCCTTGATTTCGTGCAGCAGGTTGATTTGCAGGGCAATATCACCGGCAATTACCCCTTTTCCAGAAAGTTTGTTAAAGACGCCGACCCGCTGGTGATGCAGGATTTGAAAGAAAAGGGACTGCTCTACCGCAGGGAGACCATCCGCCATACTTACCCCTTCTGCTGGCGCTGTAGCACACCTCTCCTTTACTACGTGAAAGAGAGCTGGTATATCAAGACGACGG
>VGOH01000061.1 GCA_016875955.1 Chloroflexota bacterium | reverse complement strand
CAATCGCCTGCGAGAGCTTTTCTCGCTGGTATTTCTCCCGCGCTGCCGGCGACATCGTTTCCATGTCGTCAAAGAACTCGTCGGGTCGTTTTTTCACAGCCATCGCTTGCGCCTCTTGTAGTGTTTTACCTCGCGGTAGCTCTTCTTGGCACCCATGGCGGAAAGTCCCATGTAGAACTCCTTAACATCCTCGTTATTCTTGAGGAAGTCCGCCGAGCCATCAAGGACAATGCGGCCATTCTCCATGACGTATCCGTAGTGGGCGATGCTGAGGGCAACCCTGACATTCTGCTCCACGAGCAGCACCGATGTCTTCTGCTCCTGGTTGAAGCGATTGATGATATCATAAATCTCTGCCACGAGGAGCGGTGCCAGGCCGAGAGACGGCTCATCAAGCATCATCAGCTTGGGGGCGGCCATCATGGCGCGGCCGATGACCAGCATCTGCTGCTCTCCCCCGGAGAGGTAGCCGGCGGTATGGCGCCTCAGGTCCCTGAGCCTGGGGAAGTAATGGTAGACCATCTCCAGGTCCTGCCTGACCAGCTGGCGGTCGTGGCGCTGGTAGGCACCGACCATCAGGTTTTCCTCGGCGGTCAGGTGGCCGAAAACGCGGCGTCCCTCAAGCGCCTGTATGATGCCCAGCCTGCCTATCTCCTCGGCGCTTTTGCGGTCTATCCTCTCGTCATTCCAGGCGATGCTGCCGTCGGTCACCTCGCCTTCTTCAACGTGGAGCAGGCCGGATATGGCCTTGAGCGTGGTGCTTTTGCCGGCGCCATTGGCGCCCAGCAGGGTAACGATGGCGCCGTCTTCCACACCTAGGGAGACACCATGCAGTACCCTGATAACATTGAGGTAGGTTACTTCAATGTTATTCAATTTGAGCATGAGACTCTTCCCTTTGGGGGCGCCGCCATGGCGGCGCCCCCTGTCTATGCTAACTACTTACCGAACCAGTCAAACTCTTCGTATTTAACCAGTGGCGCTTCAATCCAGTCGGTTACGGGCGCAATCGCTCCTTTCTGTATCTGGAAGATGCGGAGAGATTTAGCCAGCCGGTTATCTCCTGGCGTGTAGCTTACTGGACCGTGCAACCCCTCAACATCGTAGTTAAGCTTCTGGATTCCATATTTTTCAACCGCACGCCATGCCTCTACACCACCCTTGTCCAAGACTTCATAGCCGACATTAGTTACCGCCAATCTTACAATTTCAGCCATAATCAGGCTCTGTGCCCAGGAAGTAATGTAGTCCATGTTGCCGTAGTCGTCAGGGTGCAGCTTCTGGCAGTACTCGGTCATCTTGGCCATGCCGGGGACATTGTCGCCCCAGTTCACCGTCGGGAATACCCCGTAGACGCCCTCCACAACGTCAGCGCCGGCGATGTCTACCAGTGCCTTGGTAATACTGGCATGCCCAAGGCCAATGGTAATGCCGGGATAAAGCCCGAGGTCGACTGCGTTCTTGATGATGAGGGCGGTCGGTGCCGGTGTGCTGGAGATATAGAGAACGTCGGGATTGGATGCCTTGATCCGGGTCAGGGAGTCCATCTCTGAGGTGGTGTCCGCCTTGTGCTCGTCTACGGAGATAATGTCGATTCCAAGCTCATCGGCGGCGGCTTTTGCGGCATCTCTGGCTCCATAGCCAGTGGTATTGTTGAGCAGGTGCAACGCCATCTTGGGCTTGCCCGGCCCCTTCCAGATGTTCTCCATGTAGTACCTGGCGAAAGCGGTCCAGTCATCACCGTAGTCTGTCATTTGCCCGTAGATGTGCTGTGGCGGGCGGTGCAGTACGGGAGCATTGAAGCAGACCAGGCCGGGAAACTCCGCCCGGTTGGCGATTTCCATCGCGGCGGACATTTCTTTAGACGAAGCAGTGCCGAAGAGTAGACAATCCTTGTCCATAAACTTCTTGACATTGGTGACCACTTGATTAGCATCGTATTTGCTGTCCAGCCATACTGCCTCAATCTTATAGCCGCCAACGCCACCCAGTTCGTCGTTAATGTATTGGATACAGTCCAGGTTGGCGTGGCCCATGGGCGCCCCCTTTTCCGCGGCCGGCCCGGTTGACGGCGTCATTATGCCTATTTTCAAGGTCGGTTCCTTGGGGCCGCAGGCGCTGATAGCCGGCAGTACTGCCAGCATTAAGGCCAGGCAGGTAACTGCGGTCACTATTAATAATCTCTTGTTCTTCATTTTTTCTCCTTTTAATATTATGGGGTGTTTTCGCTTGGGGTATTACATTTTAGCCTTTACCTCCTTCTTCGGGCTAGTATGAGAAAGGCCAGAGTCGATAGGCCGATTTGAACAATGCCCAGCGGTGGGCAAGACCCCTCGGCTCAAGTATCAGGAACAGGACGATGACCAGGCCGAATAACATCGGAGTGACCCCCGTGGCAAATCCCGAGGGCAGCGCGGTGACCGTGCTCTCCAGAAAGGGCACGAGTATTACAGTCAGAACCTGCTGGAGCAGGCGGATGAAGACAACCCCGAAGATGGGGCCAATAGCTGTCCCCAGACCGCCGATGATAATCATGCCGATATAAAGGATTGATTCCGTCAGGCTGAACTGTTCCGCGTTGAGGTAGCCAATCCAGTGGGCCAGGAGTGAGCCGGCGATTCCGGCCATGAAACAGCCGATGAAAAAGGCAAGCAATTTATAATACAGGAGGTTGATGCCCATTACCTCCGCCGATAAATCGTTATCCCTGACGGCGATGAATGCCCGGCCGACCTTGGTTCGCGCCAGGTTCTTGGCGAAGAATGTGCCGAGAGCGGTAATGCTCATGATAAGATAAAACTGGCTGGCCTCGCTGCGGAACTCAAAGCCGGCGATGGAAGCATAAGGCACCTTGATACCGACAAACCCGCCGGTGAACGACCAGTGATTGATGACCCAGATGATGATGAACTGGGCGGCAATGGTGGTGATGGCCAGGTAGAAGCCCTTGACGCGCACCGAGGGCAGGCCGAAGATAATCCCGATGAGACCGGCCATGAGTCCGGCGCAGAGCAGCCCTACCAGGAAGGGCAGTTCAAATCTGTTGGTCAGGACGGCAGAGGTATAAGCGCCCACGGCGATGAAGCCAGCATGACCTATTGATAGCTGACCGCAGTAGCCGATGAGCAGGTTGAGGCCGGTGGCGGCGATGAGCGTGATGCCGATGAGGTTCATAACACCGAGCCAGTAGCCACCAAGGTAGAGCGGGGCGGCGAGCAGGAGCACCAGAAAGCCAGCGAATAGCGCCCAGTGTGTCTTGGTGCGCAGGATGGCCATGTCCTGCGCGTAGGTATAATTCCGCGTGCCGCTCGGTAAACTCATATACTATGTCCCCTCAATGTGCACCTGTCGGCAAATAAAATTTTGCCCGCCGTGTGGTAAGCTCATCTTTGGTGATTTTAAATCCTCTCAATGCGCTCTTCCCCAAAAAGCCCGTAGGGCTTGATAACCATGACGATAATGATAATGATGAACGGGATGATGTCTTTGATACCCGGCCACAGGTGTGGCGTCAGGTAGCCACCCCCCAGGCTCTCGCAGAGCCCGATGATGGGGCCGGCAATGATGGCGCCAAGAAAGGAGTCGAGGCCGCCCAGTATCACCACTGAGAACGCCTTGAGGCCAGTCTCCACCAGCCCTTGTGTTATGCCGCCGATGCTGGCAATGAGTATTCCGCCGATTGCCGCTACTACGCAGGCGAACATCCATGACCGGGAAAAAACGGCGGTCACCGGGATGCCGCAGGCCTGGACTGCCCTCTGGTCATCGGCGGTGGCCCTCATGGCAATGCCCATCCGGTGGTAGCGGAAGAAAAGGGTAAGCAGGACAAATACCACCAGGCAGATGCCGACCACCCAGAGGTATTCCTGGGAAATAACCGCCGGGCCGATGTGGACCACGTCCCTGGGGAATAATCTGGGGAGGGCATCAACGCTCCAGGGCCAGATGAAGGTGACCACGCCCTCGATGAAGTAGCCTATGCCCAGCGTCACGGTGATGAGCGCCAGAATCGGCTGGGCGATGAGGGGACGCAGGGCGAAGCGCTCAATGGTCCAGCCCAGGCCCAGAGCGAACAGAATTACCAGCGGAAAGGCCAGCCATACCGGTAAACTTGCCTGCACCAGCATGGCATAGGTGAACCAGGAGGATATGAGCACTATCTGCCCCAGGGCCAGGTTGGCCACGCTGCTGGATTTCCAGATGAGGGCAAAACCGAGGGCGATGAGCGCGTAGACCATGCCCACGGACAATCCGGTGATGATATACTGCAGCAGTTCAGACATTTTACATAAAGTCTCTCTAGGAAATATCCCTTACCTTGATACTCGTGCTCACAAAACCTTTCCGACCGTCCCGGTAGGTCACCGGCGCCTTTACGTTTATCTCGCTGCCGTTGCGATACATTGACTCAATCAGCTCTTTATAGCGTTCTTCCATGAACTCGCGCCTTATCTTCCGGGTGCGGGTCAGCTCCGCCTCATCGGCGTCAAACTCTTTATGCAGGAGGACAAATCTCTGCACTCTCGCCGGCTCCGGCAAATAGCTGTTCACCCGGAGCAGGTCTTGGCGGACCAGGTCGGCCACCTCCTCTTTCTGTGAGAGGTCAACGAAGGTGGTGTAGGGGATGTGATTCCTCTCCGCCCACTTGCCGACCATGCCGAAATCGATATTGATGATGGCGGAGACAAAGTCCTTGTCCCTGCCGCCAATGACCATGGCGTCCTTGATATAGGGGCTGAACCTGAGCCTGCCCTCAACGTACTGGGGGGCATATTTTATGCCGGAGCGAAGCTGACCTAGGTGGTCCATGCGGTCGATGAACAGCAGATGCCCGTCCTCGTCGATGTTCACTGCGTCGCCGGTATGGCACCAGCCATTGACCAGCGTGGCCGCGGTCTTGTTTTCGTCGCGATGATAGCCGTTGAACAGGCAATTGTTTCTGACCAGGAGTTCGCCCTCATCGGTGATGCGCACTTCCGTGCCGATGGCCGGGCGGCCGACGCTTTCAAATTTTATTTCACCCTTGCCGTGTGAGGAAATGAGGCCGGCCTCGGTGCTGCCGTAGTTCTGGCGCAGTTCGATGCCGATGGCGTGGATGAGGCGGAAAGTGTCCAGGCTGAGCACCGAGCTGCCGGTGACGGCAAACCTGACATGGCTCAGGCCGAGCCGGTCTTTGAGGGCGCGGAAAAGCGTAAAGTAGGCAATGCCGTAGAGGATGCGCCAGAGCAGGTTCGGACGCTTATTGGCGAAGTGGAAATCGGCCATTTTGTAGCCCACGGGCATGAACAGGCGATAGATGAAGCGTTTAAGTGGATGGGCATCGAGCATCTTGACCTGAATGTCGCGTACCAGGCTTTCCCACTGGCGGGGGCCGTAGATAGCGAAGTTGGGGCCCACCTCGCGGGTGTCCTCGGCGATTGTTTCCGGCTCCTCGGGGAAGTTGAGCCTGGCCCCGCTGAGCAGGTGGGGGATGGTGGCGAAAAAGCTATCACCCACCCAGGCTGCCGGGAAATTGGAAATCAGGTCGTCGTTCTCGGCCAGCGGATAGCGGTCGACGAAAGCCTGCGCCGTGTTGATGAGCGCCTGGTGGGTGAGCACGGCACCCTTGGGCAGGCCGGTGGTGCCGGAGGTGTAATAGATGAAGGCGGTATCAGTCCCCTTGGCCTGCGCCACATTCTGCTCAAAAAGCTGCTGATGTGATTTCTCGTATTCCTGTCCTAGCTGGAGCACGTCGGCGAAGGAAATCAGTATCGGGTCATCGTAGTTTCTCAACCCCTTGGGGTCCCAGTAGATGACTTTTTTCAGTGCGGGCAGCTCGTCTTTTATCTCCAGGAATTTGTCGGTCTGCTCTTGGTCGTTGACAACGGCGAATTTAGCTCCCGATTGCTCGGCAATGTATTTCACCTCGGAGGGGATGGAGTCGACAAAGATGCCGGTGACGATGCCCCGTGCCGCCTGGGTGGCGAACTCCGACCAGAACCATTCCGGCTCATTGTCCCCGATGATGCCGACCACGTCGCCAGGCTCCAGCCCCAGGCTGATAAGTCCCAGTGAAAAATATTTCACCTTGTGGTAATAATCATGCCATCTATAGCGCTGCCAGACACCGAAGTTTTTCATGGCCATGGCGGTTCTACCGGGCCACCGCTCATAATTGCGCTTTATCAGTTTGGGGATGGTATCTGGAACATCGGCCAGCATTTTAATATCCTTTTCCCGCCTTTTTTCTGTAACGAGGTATTTTTAATTACAAAAATACCTCCCGCCCGGGAGGTACTTATCTGCTGATTAAACCTATGGTATCTCTAATAATGATTACATATGCCTATTCGCTTCCCCCCAAGCGCACCCCGGTGCGCCCGGTAAAGACGAATTTTGTGTTCCCCAGTTGAATATGAGTCAGGTTCATAATAGTTAGATTGAAGTTTACCATAATGAAAATGAGGCTGTCAACGTTTATTGGTTTTGCTCCAGTGGTATGGTTGTTCCCGTGGCCCTGGCGATGAGCTTGCCGTCCTGGTTGGTCACCGTCATCTCGGCGATGCTGACTCTCCGGCCGCTCTTCACCACCCGCCCCTCGGCAATGAGTTCATCGCCGGCTCTGGCCGGGGCGATGAAGTGGATGTTGAACTGCGAGGCCACGTTGGGACGTCTAACCGAATTCACCGTATAGGCAAAGGCCTGGTCGGCCACCGCCATGATGATGCCGCCGAAGGTCACGCCATTGAAGTTCTGGTGCTCGGGCAGCACCTTGAGTATCACTTTGGCGTATCCCGGCTTAAGCTCCAGTAACTTCATGTTCAGAAAGGAGGCGATTGGCTCTTTCTTTGCCTCTGCCTGCAGTTCGGCAACATTGTCAGGTGCTTTGTTCTCCGGTTCTGCCATCTTTTGTCCTCATTTAGTCAGTTGGTATTTTCGTACCGCCGCGCGCAGG
>VGOH01000060.1 GCA_016875955.1 Chloroflexota bacterium | reverse complement strand
CGGCCTGCGCTCCTTTCACCTGTTGAAATTTTATACTATCTCCCGGCTTGGCCTGTGCCACTTTCGGTATGTCCACGCTGATGATGGTGGCGATTTTGGTGTAGCCGCCGGTGGTCTGCCGGTCAGCGAGCAGGATAATGGGCAAGCCGTCTCCGGGCACCTGTATGGCACCGAGCGGGATGCCGTCTGAGACGATATCGGCACCAGTGCGGTGCTGGATGACGGGGCCTTCAAGGCGATAGCCCATGCGGTCTGCCTGGGCGGAAACGGTGTATTCCGAGTTAAGGAAAGTGCTGATGCCTTTATCGGTGAAGTAATCATCCTGTGGCCCCAGTATAACCCGAAGCGCCAGGTCATTGCTATATGCCGGTATATATTTGGCCGGTATCCGGGCTGCCTTGGCTGAAGTGTCAGCAGCTTTAGCTTTAAGGACGTCTCCTTTACGCAGCGGCCTCCCATTCAATCCACCGATGCCAGCCCGCACACAGGTTGAGGCGCTTTTCATGACTTCAGGAACGTTTAAGCCCCCGGCCACGGCTAAATAAGCCCGGCAGCCTTTTCTCAGTTGAGAGAAGGAAAGTAACTGGCCGCGTTTTATCAGCAGGCTTTCCCAGGCGGGTGCGGGGTTGCCATTTACGGCGGGTGCCAGGTCAGCCCCGGTGATGGCAATCGGAGAATCCTGAAGCGCGCGCAGCTGGCAGCCAAATAAGGTTATCTCCAGTGAGGCGGCACCCTCATCATTGCCGACCAGGAGGTTGCCGAGACGATAGGCATAATCATCCAGGGCGCCGGAGGTGGGCACCCCGTACTGCTGGTAACCGGTGCGGCCCAAGTCCTGCACCGTGGTCAGTGGCCCTGGCTGAACGACCTCAAAAATATCCATTAACCTCTATTCTATAAACCTTGCCGTTAATTGATACGTCCCGTTCTGGACGGTCTTTTCAATCGCGGTGAACTCCTCGGGTGTGATGCGGACGAAGGTCAGATAATCGCCGGCTGACAGCAATGCCGGCGGTTCCCGAGTCGGTTCAAAGAGCTTGAGCGGCGTCCGGCCGATAATCTGCCAGCCGCCGGGGCTCTCGGTAGGATAGATGCCGGTCTGGTTGCCGGCTATGCCCACCGAGCCGGCAGGTATTTTCAGGCGCGGCGTGGCCTTGCGGGGCGTGGCTATCTTCGGCGACAGGCCGCCCAGATAGGGGAATCCCGGCATGAAGCCGAGCATGTAAATTGAATAACGGGCGCCGCTGTGTATCCGGACGACTTCTTCGGGGCTGAGGTTATTGTGTCTGGCGACCACTTCTAGGTCCGGGCCAAACTCGCCGCCGTAGGCCACCAGTATCTCCACCAGCTTGCGCTTTGGCCGTTCATGGACGGTTGTGGAACGGCGCAGGTGGTGTATGGTTTCCCGCAGTTCCGCAGCGCTTATCCGCTGTGGTTCAAAGTAGACGAGGAGAGAGCGATACGTCGGCACCGACTCTACTACTCCGGGGATGTCCGCAGCTTCTAAGGCGCGCTTGAGGTCGGTAACGCGCTGATTGGCCTCCGGGTCAATACTGTTTCCAAATTCAATGAAAACAGCCCGGTCACCGCCGCTGAGGAACCGAGGTTCATCATAAATCATGGCCGGAAAATCAGAGGAACTGGCTCATCGGTATAACCTGAATCCCCGCCTCCTCCATCCTTTCTCTGAGCTTTCTGGCGAGCTCAACGGCGCCTGGAGTATCCCCGTGCAGACATATGGTGTCAGCCTTAACCGATATCTCGCTGCCATCGATGGCCGTGGCCTTTTGCTTCATGACCATTTTCAAGCTCGCGGCGATGACCTGCTCCGGGTCTTCAATAACCGCGCCGGGCTTGCTCCTTGATACCAGAGTGCCATCCGGGTTCAAAGCCCGGTCGGCGAAGACCTCGCGGGCTACCTTCAGGCCGACCTTCTCGCCAGCTTCAATCCAGGCCGAGCCGACCAGCCCGACCAGTATCAGGCGATTATCCACTTCACTCACCGCCTCGGCGACAGCCCTGGCTATGGCTGTATCGGCCACGCCCATATTGTAGAGGGCGCCGTGCGGCTTCACATGTTGCAATCGTTTGCTTCTGGTGAAGGCCTGAAGCGCCCCGATTTGATACTTCACGTAGTTTTTGGCTTCCTCGGGCGTGATTTTCATCTCCCGGCGCCCGAAGCCGATGAGGTCAGGCAGGCCGGGGTGAGCGCCCACGGCCACGCCCGCCTTTTCCGCCAGCCCCACGGTCCGCAGCATCCACATCGGGTCGCCGGCGTGAAAACCGCAGGCAACATTGGCCGAGGTGATATAAGGCATCAGCTGCTCGTCAAGGCCGAGCTTGTAGCTGCCGAAGCTCTCGCCGAGGTCGCAGTTGAAATCTATTGTCCTGGCCGTTTTCCACCTCCTTAGCTGAATGTCTGAATCTTTATAAAGCCGCCAGTTCATCATCCCGCAGGTCGGTGATGAACATATGTCCCGGCGAGTGGGTAATCATTAGCGATGGCTTTGATTCCAGGGCCACTGCCTGAGGTGTGACACCACAGGCCCAGAATACCGGCACATCGTTTTCTTTAAAGACAGCGATATCACCGTAGTCGGGTTTGGCTATGTCGGCGATGCCGATTTTCTCCGGCTCACCGATGTGGACGGGAGCACCATGCACGCTGGGGTAGCGCGAGGTAATCTGCACCGCCTTCACCACTTTATCTGTGGGAATGGGGCGCATGCTTACCACCAGCGGCCCCCGGAACATGCCGGCCGGAATGTTGGCTATGTTGGTGATAAACATGGGCACGTTTTTCCCTTCAGCGATGTGGCGCAGAGCAATGCCGGCCCTGAGCAGGGCGGTTTCAAATGTGAAGCTGCATCCCAGCAGAAAAGAGACGAAGTCACTGCTCCAGTACTTTTTGATATCCGGCACTTCAGCCGCCAGTTTGCCGTCCTTATAGACGCGATACAGCGGAATGTCCGTGCGGATATCTGCCGCGGGTGCGGTTAAAACCGGTTCATATTTACCGGCCTCAAGCACCTCCAGGACGGGACAGGGCTTGGGATTGCGCTGGCAGAAAAGGAGGAAATCAAAGGCATACGCCTTGGGCAGAACCACCAGGTTCGCCTGGGTGAAGCCGGGCGCCAGGCCACAGGTGGGCCGGATAAGTTTCCCCTGCCTTATCTGCTTCCTGACATCTTTAGGACTTTCGTTCTGCATATTGATACCTCTCCCATCGCGCATAATCGGTTTCAGATAATAAACCGGTTTGCCGCTCAAATTTATAATTCCTGCGGCGATATTTTACTGCAAAATAGCGAGAAATGAAAGGCCTGACATATTCAGAGAAGAAGTTATTAATTTATTATTTGCCTTTGGTTGGCAGTTGACGCCTTACCCCTGCCCCCTCTCCAGCCAGAATTGCTGGTAAATGACCACGGGCCCTAATGGCTGGAGAGGGGAGTCTAGAGGAGAGGGGGCTCCGCCCACTCTCAAAAATCTCTCCCCCTCTCAAACATGATTAAACTGGAGCGCCAAAGACAGACCTGTTTGAGAGGGGGACTAAGGGGGTAGTAAAAAACAACCATTTGCAAGTAGTACCAGGTGTTTTTACCGTGTTATCTTTTTGCATATAATGATAAAATAAAACGGCCTTACGCTGATAGTATACGGTAAGGCAGTAAAGGAGGAAAGCCATGAAACTAGCGCGTTTCAAGTGGCAGGGCAGGCCAAAATGGGGGATTGTGGAGGGTGAAGGCATTTACTCTCTTGAAGGCAGCCTTTACGGGGAATTCAAAAAGGGGGCCAGGTTGTGTCAACTTAAAGAGGTGAAGCTTTTGGCCCCGGTTAAGCCCCGCATCACCGTCGCCTGCGGTATGAACTACATGGACCATATTAAAGAGCTGGGCTGGGAGCCGCCCAAAGAGCCAGCGCTGTTCTATAAGCCATTGCACACTATCATCGGCCCGGAAGATAACGTGATATACCCCAGGATATCCCGGAACTTATGCTATGAAGGGGAGCTGTGCTTCGTCATCAAGCGCCAGGCTAAAGATGTGCCCGAGGAGAAGGCGATGGATTATGTCCTCGGCTACACCTGCGGCAACGATTTCACCGCCCCCGACATTACCGAGAAAGACGGGCGCCTGACCCGGTCCAAGGGCTTTGATACCTCTGGAGCGCTGGGCCCCTTCCTGGTGACCAGCCTTGACCCCAGCCACCTGAAAATTAAAAGCCGATTTAACAATAAACTGCAGCAGGACAGCAACACCAGCCAGATGCTTTTTAAAGTTGGGAAACTGGTCAGCTACATCTCGGCGTTCATGACGTTACAGCCCGGAGACGTGGTCTGGACGGGGACACCTGGGGGAGGCCTGTGCCCGGTGAAGGTGGGCGATGTCATTGAAGTGGAGATAGAGGGCATCGGCACGCTCAGAAATAAAGTTGCCGCGCCATAAAAAGGCAAGGCCACTTAAGCGTTTTATAAATTATCCAGCGCCCGCCTGAGCTGTCTGGTGAAGTCAACCAGCTCTTTCAGCGAGGTGTCGGCCTCAAGGAGCTGAATTATGCGGCTGCCCACAATCACGCCGTCAGCTATTTTTGCCAGTTGCTGTGCCTGCTCGGCATTGGATACCCCGAAGCCAACACACAGCGGCTTTACGGTCTGCTTTCTGACCCGGGCGATAAACCCGTCCAGATTTCGGGCAGCCTGTCTCTGGCGCCGGTGACGCCAGTCACCGATACCAGATAGATAAACCCATGGGAGTGCTCCGCTACCAGCCGGATACGTTCATCGCTGCTGGTGGGGGCGAGCAGATAGATGAGGTCCAGTTTATTCTTCTGGGCGACCGCTTCCAGTTCCGGCCCTTCTTCCGGGGGCAGGTCGGGGACAATCAGGCCGCTCACGCCGGCGTCGGCGCATTGCCGGCAGAAGGCGTCAAGTCCGAAATGATAGGCCGGGTTGTAATAGGTCATGAAAATCAAGGGCGTGTTGATTTCGCGGTGGATTTGTTCGGCTATCTTCAGGCATTGCCGGGGCGTGGTGCCATGCTGAAGCGCCCGGTAGCTGGCCCGCTGAATGGTAGTGCCATCAGCGAGGGGGTCGGAAAAAGGTATACCCAGTTCAATAATGTCTACGCCATTTCTGGCCAGGGCGATGGCTGCCTTTTCAGTTATCTCAAGGTCAGGGTAGCCGACCGTTAGGTAGGCGATGAGCGCTTTAGAATCTGGTTTGAAAACGGCGGCAATCTGGCTCATGATTTCTTATCCATAAAGCTGGCGACAATGGCCAGGTCTTTATCACCGCGGCCGGAAAGGTTGACCACGATGATTTTATCAGCGGGCAGGTCAGCCGCCAGCCTGGCAGCATAATATATGGCGTGGGCTGGCTCAAGGGCCGGGATGATACCTTCCGTGGCACTGAGCAGCTGGAAACCTTCCACCGCTTGACGGTCGGTAACGGCAACGTAGCGGGCGCGGCCGATGTCTTTATAATAGCTGTGCTCCGGCCCCACGCCCGGATAGTCAAGCCCGGGGGCGATGCTGTGGGTCTCGCTTATCTGGCCATTGCTGTCTTCCAGAAGGTAGGATTTGGCCCCGTGCAGCACGCCCGCCCTGCCCGCAGTCAGGGTTGCCGCGTGCTTTTTTGTTTTCAGGCCCTTTCCCCCCGCCTCGACGCCGATGAATTTTACTTCGCTGTCGTTGAAAAAAGGTTGAAAGAGGCCAATGCTGTTGCTGCCCCCGCCCACGCAGGCAATAAGATAGTCGGGCAGGCGCTTATACATGGCCAGCATCTGCTCCCTGGTTTCCCGTCCGATTATCGCCTGGAAATCGCGGACAATCAGCGGGTACGGATGAGGTCCCACCACCGAGCCGAGCAGGTAGTAGGTGTCGCCGACATTGGTAACCCAGTCGCGAATGGCCTCATTTATGGCGTCTTTGAGGGTGCGACTGCCCGAGGACACGGCGCGGACCTCGGCACCCATCAGCTTCATGCGGTGGACATTGGGCGACTGCCGCGCGATGTCCTCCTCGCCCATGTAGACGATAGCGTCCAGCCCGAGCAGGGCACAGGCAGCGGCCACGGCCACGCCGTGCTGGCCGGCGCCAGTCTCGGCAATGATGCGTTTCTTGCCCATGCGCCGGGCCAGCAGCGCCTGCCCCACCGCGTTGTTAATCTTGTGCGCCCCGGTGTGCGCCAGGTCCTCCCTTTTCAGCAGGATGGTGGCGCCGCTGGCCTGCCGTGATAGCTGCTGGGCATGATACAGGGGGGTGGGCCGGCCGATGTACTGGCGACAAAGGTGCCGGAAATCGTCCTGAAAACTTTTGTCCAGGCTGGCTTCCTGGTAGGCCTGCTCAAGCTCATCTAAAGCCGCCATCAACGTTTCCGGAACGAAACGGCCTCCGTAATCGCCAAAGTAACCGCGGGCATCGGGACTATCCTGCTTTTTCATCAAACCTCCGTACCGCACTGATAAAAGCCCTGATTCGGGAGATATGTTTTTTCCCGCCCACCTCCACGCCCGATGAAACGTCAACGCCCCAGGGGCTCACCCTTTTAAGCGCCTGAGCGACGTTTTCCGGCGTCAGACCACCGGCCAGGAGCACCGGGAATTCCCTGGCCACCTGCCTGGCCAGGTTCCAGTCGACCACTTTTCCCGTGCCGCCATACTTGCCCCTGGCCTGCGAGTCCAGTAAGAAAGTATATTTCTGGCCGGACAGGACTTTTATCCCTTCCTGTAGATGGGCAAGGACCTCCGTCAGAGTCTGCCCGCGCTTTATCCTGACCGCTTTTATCAATGGCCGGACAATATCCCGACAGTACTCCCAGGACTCGTCGCCGCTCAACTGCACCCGGTCCAGGTAACAGCTCCTAGCAATCAGGTTTACCGTTGTCGCCTGGGAGTTGACGAATATGCCGACTACCTCCACCGGGCAGCCGCTCTGCCTTACCGCAGCCACTATCTG
>VGOH01000059.1 GCA_016875955.1 Chloroflexota bacterium | reverse complement strand
GCGCACGGATATGTTCTCGGACACGTAGGGGGCTGGTGAGCCCAGCACCCAGTTCAGCAGGTAGGCGCCCTGGGAGTCCAGGGTCTCATCCGGCTCATCAGTGGCGAGGTTTTCCGCGAAATCGGCGGCTGAGTCTGCCTCGTAGCTATAGCCAAAGGGTATCCTGGCGCCGACCTCCTCCAGGTGTATTTTGGGTGTCCCGGACTCCGGCTGCCAGACGACCGTAATCACATACTGGTAGGCACCGGCGCCGTCATCCCAGGTGATATTGCCGGTCACGTCAAGGTAATCGCTGTGCTCGCCCGACTCAATGAATTCGCCTAGATAGAGGGTGTAATCGCCTTCATCTATGGTCTGGATATTCACCTGCATGCCATTGACGTTGGTGGCCAGCTGGCTGGAAGGCGTGGCGCCGTGAGCCAGCGCCCACAGGGTATCTTCAATGCCGGCATCAGCGGCGTAGGTGCCCTTGATGCCCTCCTGGAGCATATTGCTGGTCCTGGCGCTGGTAATGGCTAGGCCCAGGCTGGGCAGGATGGTCAGCCCGCCGATAATCAGGAAGGCCAGCGTGATGGCAAAGGCCTGTCCCGTTTCTCCTTTTCTTATCAATCGCCAGATTTTGCGCATGGTTTTCCGTCCGCTAGATATTGGGCCGATGTCTGATGCGGTATTCTCTTATCTCCATTTCGTCCTTGACGATGGCGGTGAGCTGCAAGGTAAGCATTGGTGCCTGGTAGACAGCTTTAGTGGTATCATCCGGGTCGGTGGGGCGGTAATATATATGTTGGGCGATAAGCGCCTGTTCGTTCGCCCCGGCGCTGCTCCAGTGGGTCCGTTTCAGGCTGCCGATGCCGTCGGCCAGGCCCTCAAAGGAATAGGTGGCCGAGTGATATATTGCCTCATTGACGCTGTCCCATTCCGTCCAGCTGAAGACCAGGAAATCCGGCGGCGACAGGTTATCCGTATTGATGCTCTGCGCCATCCTGGCATCACGGCTGAGCCAGTAGCCCGCGTTCTGCACCTGGCGCACGGCGTTCATATGGGTATTGTTCATCTCCGTACCCTTCATGGTCTGGAATATGGCTACGGAGGCAGCGCCACTCACCAGCGCCATGATGGTGACAGCTATGGCTAATTCAATGAGGGTGTACCCCTTCTCACCGCGTTTCATCGGTTGACCTTATACCCTTCCAGGACAAAGATTTCCTTTCCGGAACGCAGGATGGTTATGGTTATTTTCTGGAGGCCGTCATCAGGTGCATGTAACGGCGAGGCTAACACCGTGGCCGAATACTGCTGGTAATCCTTGCCGCCGGGCAGCGGTGCCGCGGCATATGAGGTGGCACCGTAGGAATAATTGGCGCTTTTCACCCATTCCATCTGGCTCTGGGCCAGGCTCTCGGCGGTGGCGTGCTCATCGGTGATGATGACGGTTCTGGAAGCCGTGGTCAGGCCGCTGAGGAAGGAAACGGAAACAACGCCCAGGATGGCCAGGGCGATAGCCGTTTCCATGAAGGCTATGCCTGACTCCCGCTGAGCCAGCCGCCGTAACCATCGGAGCACTATCATTTTCATATCACCATCAGAAATTAAAATCCCTGCCCGTAGATGGAATACATGGCTGAGACCAGAGAGAAAGCCATGCCGGCGATAATCAGGCCGATGGTCAGCGTCATCACCGGCTGGATCAGGGCGATAAGCGAACGCATCTTGTCCTCGGCCTCGGTCTCATAGCTCCGGGCCACGGCCAGCAGCGTGGCGTCCAGGTTACCCGTCTCCTCGCCGACTCTCACCATCTGCACCATCATGGGCAGGAAGAGAGAGTTCTTGGCCATGGGCTTGGAGATGCCCTCGCCCTTTATCATGTCCTGCTGGACATTGGCCATCGCCTGGGACAAGGCCCGGTTGCGGCTGCTATCGATGAGCAGGGGGAGGATTTCAGTCAGCGGCAGGCCGGTGCGGAACAGCAGTGACATGCTCCGGCATATCCGGGCCAGCTCGTTCAGGTGGCACACATGCCCCAGCAGGGGCAGGCGCAGGAGCAGCCGGTCCCATCGGGCGCGGCCGCCGGCGGTCTTGACGTAGACACAGGTCAGGATGAGGGCCGCCAGCGCGCCCACCATGAGGAAGGTCCAGTACTCCTTCAGCTTGGCCGAAAGGTCGATGAGCAGCTGGGCCGATGCCGGCATAGCAATGCCCAGCGAACTGTACAGGCTGCCAAATCCGGGCAGGACAAAGGTCACCAGGATGGCGATGACCACGACGGTCACCACCGAGGTAATCACCGGATACATCAGCGCGCTTTTGGTCTCCTTGGCGGTGGTGACCTCTTTCTCCATATAATCGGCCACCTGTCTGAGCACCGTCTCCAGGTCTCCGCTCTGCTCGCCGACGCCTATCAGCTTGCAGTAAATGGGGGAGAAGACATGGGGGTGCTTGCTCAGCGCCCTGGAGAGCTGATGGCCGGCGCGCAGGTCATCGATGACGCTGCCTATGACTTTCCTCAGCGCCCGGTTGGAGGCCTGCTCCCGCAAAAGCTCCAGCGCCGTCACGATATCTATGCCTGACTCCAGGAGCATGGCCATCTGCCGGTAAACCAGTATGATATCGCCGGGCTTGACCTGGAACAGGCCGGAGGTCAGCTTATCCACATTAAGGAACGGGATGTAAGGCTTTAAGCTAATTGCCTGATAGCCGGCATAGCCCAGCAGGTCGTTGGCGGCCTCTTCACTAGCCGCCGGCAGCTTGCCTTTAACTACCTCCCCCTTTGTGTTATAGGCAATGTACTGGAAAACCATCTGTCTCTCCCCAGAGGCACTTCTTATCTATAATTTACGGTGATTCAATATGGGCTCAAGGCAACTCTAGTCCACGGAGTAAGCATTGCGCAGAACTTCAGCGGGAGTGGTTAACTTTCCTTTAACTTTCAACATGCCGTCTTTGGCTAAAGGCACCATCCCGTCCTTGATTGCCTGCTCCCTCAGTTCCGTGGTGGTGGTGCCGTTGAGCAGCATCATCCGTATCTCGTCGCTGACCTGCAGAATCTCAAAAAGCCCGGATCGACCATGGTAGCCGGTGCTGGAACATGACTTGCAGCCTTTGCCGTAAAGAAACTCTTTTCGCTCCTCACCTATTTCCCGCTGGTAACTCATCTGCTCCACGAGTGGCACCGAGGTCATCTGGCCGCAGTCGGGGCAGATACGCCGTACCATTCTCTGGGCAACGACGCCGATGAGCGCCGAGGCCACCAGGAAGGGCTCAATGCCGAGGTCAATAAGGCGGAACACCACCCCGACGGCATCATTGGCATGGATTGAGGAGAGCACCAGGTGGCCGGTGAGCGCCGACTGGATGGCGATGCGGGCTGTTTCCGCGTCGCGTATCTCGCCGACCAGGATAATGTCCGGGTCAAGGCGCAATATGGACCTGAGCCCGCTGGCGAAGGTGAGGCCGGCGCGTGGATTGACCTGAATCTGGTTGATGTGTTTGAAGCGGTATTCCACCGGGTCCTCAATGGTGATGATGTTCCTTTCGGTGCAGGCCAGGGTGTTAAGTGATGCGTAGAGGGTGGTGGTCTTGCCGGCGCCGGTGGGCCCGCTGACCAGAAGCATGCCGTACGGGACCTTGAGCATCTCTTCGTATTTGGACAGGCTTTGAGCCAGAAAACCGAGGTCAGTCAGGGTCATGATAGCCCTGGATTTATCAAGGAGCCTTAAGGCACACATCTCTCCATATACCGTGGCCACGATGCCGACGCGAATATCAATTGCCTGCCCACCTCTGGTGTGCACCGAGAAGTGGCCGTCCTGCGGGCGGTGATGGTCGGCGATATTCATATTGGCCAGAACCTTGATGCGGGAAATAAGCGGCGTGGCCGTTGATAACGGCAGCGACAGCATATTGTGCAGCGTGCCATCGATGCGGTAGCGCACCAGCAGCTTATCTTCCTGGGGCTGCAGATGTATATCTGAGGCGCGAGCCTTGACGGCCTCGTCAATGATGAGGGTAAGTGCCCGGGCCACCGGGGCATCGGTGACTGTGTCCAGTTTTACCTGCGGCTCGGCTTCCTCCGTTTCCAGCGAGAGGCTGGATATCTGTTTTTTGATTTCTTCGTAAGACTGGTAGTTGAAATCTATGGCGTCCTGAACTTCTCGCGCGCTGGCTTTCACCGGCACAACGTGCATCTGGCTCCGGGTGGCCAGCGCCTCCAGGGCAATGATGTCGGACGGATTGACCATGGCGACGTGAAGCACGTTGCCACTTATTTGCAGGGGAATGGCGCCATGCTTTCTCGCCATAGCTTCCGGGATAAGGCGCAGTGCTTCGGCTTGAATCAGGTGCTTGCGCAGCCTGGTCTGCGGCGTTTCAATTTGAGCTTCTTCAATATTTATTTCAGGTGTCAAAGCTGCTTCTCCTGTCTGGCTGCTTAACGCACGCTCGCTGAAGCTATCTTATCTGGCCAAATGGCAATTGACAATAGTTCTTTAGTCATAGGTAATAAGCGGCATTCTGTACGTGCGCTTGCTTTATGTGCCTTTACAGGATAGAGCCTTGAAGCAAAATATATGATAAAAATATCAGCCCGATTTCTAAACATTTTCTAAAATCCGCGCCAAAATATGGACTGCGGTATCCGGGGGAGAACAAAAAAGGAGAGAGGCACCGCCTCTCTCCAGATTCCCGTATTCAGTTAAGAAACGGCCGGTTTACTTGCCCGCGACCTTATGGTTGGCCATCTTCTCCAGTGCCAGCACCAGCGCGGAATGGTCAAGGTCGCTATCGCCCTGGGCGGCCAGGACATTGAAGAGTTCCTGCGCTATCGCGCAACCCGGCAGGCTCATGCCCAGGCTGCGGGCGCCCTGCAGGGCGTTGTTCAGGTCCTTCTGCTGGTGGCGGATGCGGAAGCCCGGCTGAAAAGTGCGCTCAATAATCCGCTTGCCATGAAGGTCAAGGATGCGGCTCTGGGCAAAGCCGCCGAGCAGCGCCTCTCTCACTTTGCTCGGGTCGGCGCCCGCCTTGGAGGCGAAAAGCAGCGCTTCGCTGATGGCCATGATGGTCTCGCCGACCACAATCTGGTTGGCCACCTTGCAGGTCTGACCATCACCGTTGCCGCCAATGTGGACGATGTTCTTGCCCATAAGCTCAAAGTAAGGCTTTACCTTGTTAAAGATAGCCGCCTTGCCGCCGACCATAATGGACAGGGTAGCGTTCTGCGCGCCCACCTGGCCGCCGGAAACGGGGGCATCAAGCATTTCCACGCCCTTTGCCGCCAGCTTCTTGGCGAACTCCTTGGTGGCTATCGGGGAAATGGAGCTCATATCCACCACAATTGAGCCCTTCTTGACACCTTCGCTAACGCCGTTTTTACCGAAGAGGGCAGCTTCCACGTCCGGCGTATCCGGCACCATCATGAAGACGGTATCCGCTTTCTCGGCCACCTCTTTGCAGGTGCCGCAGGCAACGGCCCCTTTGGCCGCCAGTTCTTTGACCGGGGCGGCAACCACATCGTAAATGTGGACCTTGTGGCCGGCATCCATCAGGTGGCTGGCCATCGGCTTGCCCATTATGCCCACGCCAATGAATCCAAGATTTGCCATTTTGTATCTCTTTCCTCCTTCTTTATTTTAAATAGGGTTTGACCCATCCCAGGCCGTCTTCAGTGACACCGGCCGGCTTGTATTCGCAGCCTATCCAGCCGGTATACCCTGCCTCATCAATGCGTTTGAACAGGCCGGGGAAGTCAATCTCGCCGGTGCCCGGTTCATGTCTGCCCGGCACATCGGCAAGTTGAATGTGGCCGATGCGGCCTACATTTTTCCGGATGGTTTCGGCCAGGTTGCCTTCCATTATCTGCATGTGGTAGATGTCATACTGAAGGAAAAGGTTCGGGTGTTTGACTTCCTCAAATAATTTGAGCGCGTCCCGTGTTCTAGTCAGATAGAAGCCGGGAACGTCTTTGTCATTGAGGGCCTCCACCACCAGTGTAATGCCCGCTTTCTGCAGAGCATCGGCGGCGAACTTCAGGTTGCTTACCAGGGTCTGGCGTACTTTGTTCGCCGGCGCATTTTTGGGGGTGAGGCCGGCCAGACAGTTGATGCGGGGGCATTTCAGCGCCTTGGCGTATTCAATGGCTTTGCCAACTCCTGCACGGAACTCGCTCTCCCGGCCCGGCAGGCAGGCGAGGCCGCGTTCCCCGGCCGCCCAGCTTCCGGCGGGTATGTTGAACAGAACCATCTGCAGGCGGTATCTGTCAAGTTTCTGGGCGATATCCTCCTTGGGCAACTCGTAGGGAAACTGGCACTCCACGCCCTTGAAGCCAGCTTTGGCCGCCCGTTCAAATCGGTCCCCGAAACCAACCTCGGTAAACAGCATGGATAAATTAGCACTGAACTTGGGCATACTCCTCCCTCCTTACTATGACAATTTGTATTGGCCGTATCTGCGGAAAGTCCTCACCGCATTATAGTAGAAGATACAAAGGGTTGCAAGGGCAGGTTCGGCAATATTTCAATAATAAACATGTACCGTTATTTCACCCTGACCGCTATGATAATGTCCCCCGGCTGGCCGTCGGTGAGCTGGCGGGCATTGCGCAGTTTAATTCTGGAGCCGTTTTCCACGCCGGCGGGGATTTTCACCCGCAGCTTTTTACCCTTCCGAACAAGGTCTTTTTCCGTGCCGTGCGCCGCCTGCTCGCGGGTCAGCGTAATCTCGTAGCGGATTTCGGGGTGGCGCGCTGGCTGGGGCCGACCGAATATCTCCTCCAGGTTTATGCCTCCCGGCGCCTCAAAGCGTATTCCGCCCCGACCGCCGGGGCGGCGGCGGTAAGTGCGGAAGGAAAACCTCCGGCCTTTGAAAATGTCGCCGAAAATGTTGTCCAGAAAATCAAAGCCCAGCCCGGAGCCGCTGAAATCCTTCATCAGGTCCTCAAAGGTGGTCCGGGTAAACGGACTGCCGAAAATGTCGCCGACGTTGCCGACGGTGCCGAACTGGTCGTACTGCTGCCGCTTCTGCGGGTCACCGAGGACGCCGAAGGCCTCATT
>VGOH01000058.1 GCA_016875955.1 Chloroflexota bacterium | reverse complement strand
TCTGGCCGACAACAGCTGGCTGCTGGTGAGGTTTTCCGGCACGGAGCCGGTGCTCCGCATCTACGCCGAGAGCAGCTCTGACGTCAGGGTGAAAAAGCTGCTGGAGGCGGGTAAGAAGCTGGCGGGAATTTAAATAGACTTGAAATAAAAAGCAACGGCTAGAATGAGATAGACCGTTGCTTTTGTCTTACTCTTTAATTTTACCGCTTGGTGTACTGAGGTGCCTTGCGTGCTCGCCTGAGGCCCGGTTTCTTCCGCTCTTTAACCCGCGGGTCGCGGGTAAGCAGGCCGTTCTGGCGCAGCACCGGTCGGTGGCTTTCATCTGCCGCCACCAGCGCCCGGGCAATGCCGTGTGAGATGGCACCGCTCTGGCCGGTGGTGCCGCCGCCGCTTACCTTGACCATGGCGTTGTATTTGCTCAGGCTTTCCGTGACCAGCAGAGGCTGCAGTATGGTGCGGCGGTGCTCAACGCTGGTGAACAGCTCTTCAAAAGGCACGCCATTGATAATTATGGCGCCATTGCCGGGCATAATTCTTACCTGGGCTATTGATGTCTTTCTCCGTCCGGTACCGTTAAAGTAGGCTTGTTTTACTGCCATTTAGCTTACCTTCTGCTTTTCTGTCTTTGGCTCGGTGCTTGATGACCGGGTTATCTGTGCGAGATGAGGGTGCGCATCACCGGCATAAACCCTGAGTTTTTTAAAAATCTGCTCGCCCAGTCTGGTGTGCGGCAGCATACCTCTGATGGCATGCTCTACGGCGTACGTCGGCTTATCCTGCATCATTTTTTCCAATGTTATGCTCCTGAATCCCTGGGGATAGCCGGAATGCCGGTAGTAATGCTTATCTTTCAGCTTGTTGCCCGTAACCCTGACCTTCTCAGCATTGACCACGACCACGTGGTCGCCGGCGTCAAGATTGTGGCTGAAAATGGGCTTGTGTTTGCCCATGAGCAGACCAGCTGCCTCTGTGGCCAGCTTGCCCAGTGTCTTATCGGTGGCATCAATGACATGCCACTGGCGCTTAACTTCCTTGCTTTTGGTGACGTGAGTTTTCAATTACGCAGTTCCTCCCAGGAGTGTGGATAATTCACCCGCATCAGGCACAGCCCGCAGGCGGGCGCCGTCGGCCCGGCCAGTCCGGGCTTACCCGCTTCTAATATACTACGAAATTCGTCGGCTGTCATCTTTCCCAGGCCGGCCCTGATGAGTGCGCCAGCCATGTTCCGAACCTGATGGGGCAAAAATGAGCTGGCGACGATGCGGAAAGTAACCAGGTCGCCGTCCCTGGTCACGTCAGCCTGATAGACGCGGCGCATTGTGCTCTTGGTCTTGCCTTCCAGGGCGGTGGCAAATGAGGCGAAGTCATGTTCACCGATGAGGCACCGGCAGGCCTCATTCATCGCTGCCACGTCCAGCCTGCCCGGCACATGGTGGGCGAAGCGGTGCCGGAGGGGGGAGCGGGCAGCGCGGTTTAATATAAGGTAATGGTATTCACGGCTCGCCGCCCCGCGGCGGACGTTGAAGGTGTCTCTGACCCGATAAACGTCCTTCACGGCGATATCTTCGGGCAGGTAGTGGTTCAGTCCACTGACGAATTTTGGCTCTGGCAATGATGAGGTGGTGCGGAAACTCACCACCTGCTCGCGGGCGTGAACACCGGTATCGGTGCGGCTGGCTGCCAGCACGCGGATTTTCTCTCCGGTAAGCTTCCGCAGGGCTGACTCAATCTCACCCTGGACAGTGGGCTGTTCCGCCTGCAGCTGAAAACCATTGTATTTTGTGCCGTCATATTCCATAATCAGTACCATTTTGGTGCGCTCTGCCAAGGTAACCCCTTTGTCCCTGTAATAGTGGCGGCGGTTACTCGACCAGTGATAGCTGCACCATGGGTGCGCCATCTCCCAGTCTGGGGCCCAGCTTTATGATACGGGTATAACCGCCGGGTCGCTGGGCATATCGTGTGGCCAGCTCGGAAAACACTTTATCGGCCACGTCCTTCTCATATATATAGGACAGTGCCTGGCGGAAGCTGCTCAAGCCGCCTTTCTTGCCCAGTGTAATCATCTTTTCGGCCAGGCTGCGCACTTCCTTTGCCTTCGGCTCGCTGGTCACAATTTTCTCATACCTGAGCAGGTCGGTCACCAGGTTGCGGTACAGTGCCCGGCGATGGCCGGTGGTCCGGCTGAATTTTCTCCCCGCGATATTATGCCCCATCTTTGGCCTCTCCAGCTTTCGGTTCAGCTTCTTCTGCCGGGGCGGCACCCGTGTCAGTCTCCGCTGACGCTGCTTCTTCTGGCGCTGTCTCCTCTTTCAGCTCGGCCTGTGGTGAGAGAGATAGCCCCAGTTCCTTCAGTTTATCTTCTATCTCGTGAAAAGATTTCTGGCCGAAGTTACGCAGCTGGAGCAGGTCCTTGGGTTTCTTACTGATGAGTTCGCCAACCGTGGCAATGCCGCCTCGTCTGAGGCAATTCATCGTGCGTACCGAGAGGTCAAGCTGCTCCACGGGCATATTATATTTTTCGTCAGGTATGGAGAGACGGATGAGCTGTTCTTCGGCTTTCATCTTGGACACCTTGACGTACTCAACAAAGGGACTGAGCTGCTCTACCAGGATGCCGGCGGCGCGACTTATGGCATCAACCGGCGTTGTGGTACCATCAGTCCATATTTCCAGGACCAATCGTTCCTGGCTGGTCTCATGCCCGACGAGAACCGGCTCGGTATTGAAGTTGACCTTGCGTATTGGTGAGAAGATGGCGTCAACGGGGATGGTACCTACCGGCATGTTTTCACTTGACTCGGCGGTTCGGTAGCCCTGCCCCAGCTCTATATCAAACTCCACGTAGAGCTTGGCCTCCGGAGAATCGAGAGTGATGAGTTTAGTCTCCGGGTTGGTGATTTCAAAGTCTGTCGTTGGCTTGATATCGGCGGCGCAGACCTGGCCCTCACCCTGTACATCAAGGATGAGTTTTCCCGGCTGTCCGGAAAGCGGCTTTATCCGTATTGCCTTGACATTGAGTAAGAAATCGGTGACATCTTCCTTGGCGTGGGGAATGGTGGTGAATTCATGCCTGATACCTTCAATCCTGACCTGCGTTACCGCCGCACCGGGAAGGTGGCCCAGCAGTACGCGACGCAGGGCGTTGCCCAGCGTAACGCCAAAGCCTTTCTCCAGCGGCTCGGCAGTGAACCGGCCAAAATTGTCCTTACTCTCCACACGATCGATTTTTGGTATTACCAGACGAGACAAAAGTCGCTACCTCCTTGCTTGTTATCGCGAGTAGTGTTCCACTATCGTCTTGCCGTCAAAAGTGGCCTCTATGTCTTCCGGCGTGGGCAGGGAAACCACCTGCCCCACCAGTTTTTTCTTGTCCAGGCTCAACCATGCCGGCACCACTTTGGCTTCAATCGTCTGCGCCAGCTGTTTGCAGTATTCCGTTTTGGTGCTTTCCTGGCGCCAGCCAATGGTATCCCCTTCCTTCACCAGCGCCGAAGGGATATCCGCCTTGCGGTTATTGAGGGTAATATGGCCGTGCCGGACCAGCTGGCGCGCCTGGTGGCGTGAGTCAGAGAAACCAAGGCGATACACGATGTTGTCCAGACGCCTCTCCAGCAGTATGAGCAGGTTATCACCGGTGACACCCGCCTGTTTGGACGCCTGTGTGAATATGCGGTGGAACTGCCTCTCCAGCATGCCGTAGGTGTAACGAGCTTTCTGTTTCTCTCGGAGCTGCATGCCGCGGTCGGATATCTTCGGTCGCCGGCGAAACTGCTGTCCCGGTGGCTTGGGCCGCTTATCTACACTGCATTTGGGGGTGAAGCAGCGGGCGCCCTTCAGGAAGAGCTTTTCCCCGCTGCGGCGGCACATCCGACATACTGCGCCTGTGTATCTTGCCATTTTCCCTCTCTTCTATACCCTTCGTCTCTTGGGCGGGCGGCAACCATTATGGGGAATGGGGGTAACATCTTTGATGCCCGTAATATAAAGCCCGGAGCTCTGCAGCGAGCGAATGGCTGCCTCGCGGCCGCTGCCCGGGCCTTTCACATAGACCTCGACCTGGCGCAGACCATGCATCATCGCCTTGCGTACCGCCTCGCGAGCTGCCATCTGGGCGGCGTAGGGAGTACCCTTACGCGAGCCCTTGAAACCGGACGTGCCGGAGCTTCCCCAGGCAATCACATTGCCTTCGGGGTCGGTCAGGGTAACGATGGTGTTGTTGAAAGTGGACTGAATATAGGCTCTCCCTGCCGGTATATTCTTGCGTTCCCGCCGTCTGGTCTTGGCCCGCTTCTTCTGTGCCATAATAGACTCCTTATCTTAACCCTCTTATTTCTTAGCCGTGCCCCTCTTCTGGCCTCTGCCGGCCACGGTCTTGCGCTCACCACGCCGCGACCGGGCATTGGTCCGGGTGCGCTGCCCTCTTGATGGCAGGTTGCGGCGGTGCCGGCTGCCGCGGTAGCTGCCGATTTCAATGAGGCGCTTCATGTTCATCTGAATCTCGCGCTTGAGTTCGCCCTCTACCTTATACTGCTTGTCGATAACCTCGCGCAGTTTATTGACCTCATCCTCGGTGAGCTCACTGACCTTGGTATCGGGGTTGATTTTGGTCTGGGCCAGAATACGGCGGCTCAGATGAGGCCCGATACCGTAAATATATTGCAACGATACCCAGGCGTGTTTATCTCTCGGTATGTCAACTCCAGCAATTCTTGCCATCCCAGTTGCCTCCTTATCCCTGGCGCTGTTTATGCTTCGGGTTGGGACAGATTACTCTGACCACACCGCGCCTTCTCACCACCTTGCATTTTTCACAGCGCACCTTGGCTGATGCTTTCACTTTCATTATACTAATCCCTTAACCTATTTAAAACGATAGACTATCCGCCCCCGACCGAGGTCGTAAGGGGAGAGCTCAACCAGCACCTTGTCTCCGGGCAGGACCCTGATGTAATGCATCCGTATCTTACCGGAGATATGTGCCAGCACCACGTGTCCGTTCGCCAGTTCAACGCGGAACATGGCATTTGGCAGGGCTTCCAGTACCGTTCCTTCAACCTCAATCGTCTCTTTCTTAGGCATATACCTCTCTGGTCAGTACCTCCGGTTCGCCGTCCGTAATGGCAATGGTATGCTCAAAGTGTGCCGAAAGGCTGCCATCAGCCGTAAGCACCGTCCACTGGTCATCACCCACGCGGGTGCGCCAGTCGCCAGCATTAACCATCGGTTCCAGGGCCAGGGTCATCCCCTTTTTCAATACCGGCCCTGAATCAGCGGGGCCGAAGTTGGGTATCTGCGGTTCCTCATGCATATCGCGGCCAATGCCGTGTCCGGTGTACTCCCGGACCACGGAATAGCCCTTGGCTTCAGCGTAGTCCTGTATGGCATGGGAGATACTGCCCAGTCGGGCACCGGCACGGGCGGCAGCGATGCCCGCGGCCAGAGCGCCCCTGGTGGTTTCAATCAGTGCTTCCGCTTTTTTACCAATCCGCCCCACACCAACGGTCGCCGCGACATCTCCCTGGAAGCCGTCATAAATGGCGCCGAAATCAAGGGAAACGATGTCTCCCTCGCGGAGCACTCTCTTGCCCGGTATCCCATGCACGATTTCATCATTCACGGACACGCACAGGTTGGCCGGAAAGCCGCGGTAGCCCTTGAACGATGACCTGACGCCGTGTTTTTCCAGCTCTCTGGCGGCTATGGTGTCCAGTTCTTTCGTTTTCATTCCCGGTCTTATATTTGCGATTATTGTTTTTAATATCATGGCGACGATTCTGCCTGTCTGGCGCATGGCCGCGATTTCCTCTTCATTCTTGATAATTATCGTCATCTGGTGACCAGTTTCTCCTCGCGGAGGGCCGACACGATTCTTCGGGTTACCTCGGCCACGCCGCCTTCTCCGGCAACTTCCACCAGCTTGCCCTGACGGCGATAATAGGCGATGAGCGGTGCCGTTTCGGCGAAGTACACGTCAAGGCGCTTCTTGACCGTTTCCGGTTCATCATCGGGGCGCTGGTAAAGCTCACCGCCGCACTTATCACACTTTCCCTCTATACTGGGAGGGGAGTTGACCATATTATAGACCGCCTGGCACCGGCGGCACAGCCGGCGATTGCTCAGTCGGCTGAGCAGTTCCGCTTCGGCTACCTCTATGTAGACCACTTTATCAATTGCCTTTCCCTGTTGGGCAAGGGCACTTTCCAGTGCTTCTGCCTGCGGCAGGTTGCGGGGGAAACCGTCCAGAATAATCCCCTTCTCAGCGTCAGGGGCGGACAGCCGTTCCATGACCATCTGTATGGTTATCCTGTCTGGTACCAGTACCCCCTTTTCCAGATAGGCCTTCACCTGCTTGCCCAGTTCCGTGCCCTGCGCCAGCGCCTGCCGGAACAGGTCACCGGACGAAATATGGACCAGATTCAATTTTTGAGCGACCGTTGAGGCCTGCGTTCCCTTGCCGGCCCCGGGTGCTCCTACAAAAATTATATTATACAACTTTTGCCCCTGCTTTGATAAGCCTCATCGGCCCGGTTTTCAATGTCATATCCAAGGCACTTCTGGCCCTTATTCTCCCCGTACATTATCTTATGAAACCTTCGTATTTGCGCATTACCAGTTGCGCTTCAAGCTGTTTCATGGTGTCCAGCACCACGCCCACCATGATGAGCAGGCCCAGGCTGGAGAGCTGTATGACCTGAATGTTGGTTATCTGCTGGGCAGCAAAAGGCATGACCGCCACACAGGCCAGGAACAGAGCGCCACCCCAGGTAATGCGATTGATAACACCATTAAGGTAGTTCTGGGTGTTTTTCCCCGGCCTGATGCCGGGAATGAATCCGCCCTGACGCTGCAGGACTCCCGGCAGGTCCTGCTGCTGGTAGATAACCATGGTATAGAAGAAGGTAAAGGCAACCGCCATGATGAAGTAGAGACCCCAGTAGAACAGCCCCAACGGCAGGTCAGCCCTCGGGTCAAATAATTTCATGACCCAGTCGGCGAAGTTGGGTTCAGCCGGATTGGCAAAGTAGCTGGCCACGATTCCCGGAAACAGG
>VGOH01000057.1 GCA_016875955.1 Chloroflexota bacterium | reverse complement strand
CCCTCACCGCAAAGTCGGACATAGCGGGGGACGTCAACATGGGCCGGGCAGGCGTAGCTGCAGGGGTTGGTTACCTCCTCATGATTCAGCTCTGGCTGCCATTTGGCCGCCTTGTCAATCAGCGCCCCGGTGGGGCAGACCTCCACACAGGCGCAGCAATACTTGCACCCGGACGTGACCAGCGATTTATCATCAGACGGCCCCGGCCAGCGGTCGCCGTCATGTTCCCCCATCTTGATGGCCTCAATGCCGCGTATCTCCTTGCAGGCATACACGCAGCGGGCGCAGCCAATGCACAGGTTATAGTCTCTCTCAAAAAGGGGATTGTCACGGTCAACGGGCAGACCGCGATACTGCCAGGCAACCTTTTCGCCTTCCAGCCCGATGTAATCGACAATTCGCTGCAGCTCGCACTGGCCGTTGTTGGGGCAGAGGACGCAGCGCTGTGTTACCGCCACATTGCGCAGACAGATATCATACGGCCCGCAGCGGTCGCGCCGCTCGCAGACGAGGCATTCGCAGGGGTGATGGGCGAGGAGTCTGGTAAGGGCTGCCTTGCGTTTCTCCTGAACTTCAGGCGTGTCCGTGTGGACGACCATGCCATCGGTCACCCTGGTGTTGCAGGCGGTAACCGGCTCCTCCCCGCCCTCTACTGCCACCAGGCACAGTCCGCAGGAGCCATCGGGGGTGAGCATGGGGTGGGCACATATGGCCGGGATATAAATGCCCTGCGTTGCCGCTGCTTGCAGGATGGTCATCTCATCGCTGGCTTCTATTTTCTGTCCGTCAATGGTAAGCCTAATCATTTCTTTGCTGCACTCCGTTTAACGCGATTATTATCGCTCAATTTAAGCAATTTTACCAGTCGCCAGCTGGTATTCTGGCAGAGATAGATAATATCTTCCGTGGGCAGGTAATCGGTGATGGTGCGGTCGAACATGATGGTAGCTTCGGGGGGGAATTCGGCGTCGCCTTTCCAGAGCACCAGCGTCAACGGCACCAGGCTCAAAGCATTAACAGTTACGGAAACGTCTCCGAAATCGGCTCTGCGCCCACCCAACAGCCCTGCCATCTCCAGCAATCGCTCCGGCTCCTTCCCAAAGTAGGTGACCAGCGGCTTGATGGCCCGCGCATAAAAGGTCCGGAAATAGCCGGATTCCGCCAGTTCCTTGAAGGAGATGAGTTGTCCGGAAAGCGGTGTGCCTTTGGCCTGGGTTACATAGTGGAGAAGCAGTATTTTGTCCACCAGTGTGACCGGCTCTGCCGTGTCCTGGAGGGTTACCTCTGCTTCCGGGTATTTGATGAGGTACGTCTGGTTCAGGTAGTCAAGAGAAATAGTTTTTTCCGATTTTAAAAATTGAGCGCCGCAGCAGCGGCACTGTTCGGCAATGTCTTTGATTTCCACCAGCCGCGCCACGGCGAGCCGTAAAGCCAGTTCGTAGCCGTAGCCATCATCCCGCTTGATAGGCGATGTCAAAGCCCTGCCTTCATTCATATGATGCCGTATTCTTTCTCTGTGCCGACTTCTCTCGGCATCGGTACGTTAAATGCCGTTGCTTATATCTCCAGCCAGGAGTGGGAGTAGAGCGATTCGCCGGACAGCACCCGGACCGTTTTGGCGTATTTTACCTCTTCCTTGGAAAGCGAGCCATAATCCGGCTTCTCGCCGTCCATCATCCGGTGCACCAGCTGCAACAGTTCCGGCCTCTGCCCTCTGGCAATCTTGACCAGGTCGGCATCAAAGGCATCAACGATTGCCGAGTACAGGCCGTATTTCATCATCATCATGAGGTAGGTGCGGTTCAGCCACGGCCTGAGGGGAGTGGGTGTGCCATTTGATATATTTGACAGGCCCACCGCTGATTTACAGCCGGGCGCAATCTCGCCGAGCATGGCCATAAACTCAAGGAGCGCCTTCACCTGGTTAATTTCCACGGACACCGGGCTGACAATCGGGTCAATCCAGAGTTTTTCATTGGCGATGCCCATTTCATTGGCCTTGTAAACAAAGTCTACCGCATTCATGGCGCGCTCGTTGGCGTCGCGTGGCATACCCTCGGCGCCCCAGAGCAGGGCGATGACATCAGCGTCGTATTTCTTGGCCAGCTCCAGGCCGGGCCCGATGCGGTCCGGCTGCAGTGAGACCGAGTTGATGAGCGGGGTCTTCCTGGTCGTCTTGAGGCCGGCTTCCATGGCCAGCAGGTTGGTCGTGTCCAGGGACAGCAGTTTGTCGCTGACTTCCTGCACCGTGTTGACCACCCAGGGCATAAGCTCTTCACCGGTCTTCCTCGCCGGCCCGATGTTGAGGTCAAGATAGTCCATTCCAGCCTTGGTCTCGGCCCTGGCCAGGTCCTGGATTGGCTTGGGGTTTTTATCTTTAAGCGCCGGGCCAATGGTCTGGGACATCATATTGATGTTTTCACCAATGAGTATCATCTTTACCTCCTTATGGAGTCCATGCCTTGACGTAGGCCGGAATATGGGCGCCTTCCCTTGGCCCTACCAGTATCTCCCAGCCGGGCAGTTCTTCTTCCAGGCCGCCGCTTTCCACCGCCGCATATCCCGGAATAATCAGTTTGCGGTGTTTTACTTTAGCGTCAATGCCGCTCTTTTTGACAAACGGGCCGATGATATCGGCGCTGAACTTGCCCGCCGCCCAGGCGGTCATCACCGAAAGTCCCTCCGTGTCCTTTACCAGCAGCCAGCTGGGAACACGGCTGGTTTCCAGGTACCCGGAGACGAGAAAGTAGGTGAGTGAAAAATTGGTCGTTATCAGGACTGGCGAGTTATCTTTAGGCCCGCCAATGTCATAGATGCCTTCCTTGGTCGCCAGCGGCCGCTGCGGGTCGGTGAAAATATTCATCCTTTCCACGAGCAGCGGGAACAGGCTTTCCCCGTAGAAGTCGGACAGCACGATGATGCCGCCATACTTGGCGATGAACATGGCGGCGAGCACCCCTTCCTTCATCGGGTCGCTGGTCATCTCGCAGGGGAAGGTGATGGTGGGGAAGCCGAGCGGCCGGAACTTCTTGTTCAGCGCAGCGCTGCGGATGATTATCTGGTCCTCAAGTGCCTTACGGGTTTTCCTTGAGCCGGAGTCAATAACGATATTCTTCAACCCTGCCTGGGTCAGTTTTTCGCTGAGCCCGGCCACCTCTTCCAGGCTTGAGCCTTTCACCGCCACCGGGCAGGAACTCTCCTTGGCCAGTGCCGCGACCTTGTCAACGTTATCCTTGGTGGCGGCATAGATGAGGGGCTTGCGGTCGGCGCAGGCTTTCAGCCCGGCGGCCAGCACATCGGGGTTATCGCTCATCAGGAGGAGGCTGCAATCGCTGCCCTGGGCCACCTTGCCCACCACGCCGGCGAACTTCTGCGGGTTGCCGGACTCGCCCTTCACCGCCACCAGCTCGGGGCGCAGCGTGAGGCCGACCCTTTCATACTGGAGAGCCTGGCATTTTTGCAGCCTGGCGCTGACCTCAGCATTGTCCATGTTATCCTTGATGAGGATGGCGATGCCGGGCGGGTTCTCAAACCTTTTTTCGTGGCGGAACATGACTGTCTCGCCGCCGATTTTCAGTGCCCGGGCGCCAGCGCCAATGGTAACCGGCAAGATGGGCGGGGCTGAGGCCTCGGCAAGCTTCGCCTTTGACTCTTCAGAAACATGGGGGCAGGCGCTCAGCACCGCCTTGCCCGAGGCCAGTTGCATGGCGAAAGCCAGGCAGGTGGGCACGCCGCAGTCCCCGCAGTTCGTCTTGGGCAGCAGCTTGAAAATCTCAATTCCAGTAAGTGGCATGACAAGTCTCCTTTCTTAGCCCAGTATCGGGTCCATGGTCAGGGCAGGATGTCCTTTCTGCTCAAGGAAAGGCAGGATGGCTTCTTCACTGGTGCCAACGGTCTCATCGGCAATCTTGTCCAGCAGGTCGGGCGCGCCCAGTTCCTTGGCGCGTGCATTGAAACGCTCGGCGATTTCCTCCTTCAGCGACTTGGGCATCCAGACCATCCTCAGCAGGCCGCCATCGCCGATGACGAATTTTTTCTGGGTGGTGTTATATTTGCCGTGGCCGACAAAGCCCGGCGTGCTGATGCCGCCGCCGATGGTGCCGGCCAGGGTGGTGAACTTCATGCCGCAGGGCGTCTCGCCGGTATATTCGCGGTTCACGGTCATGATGCCATTGCAGAGCGGCAGCACCACAGCGATGCACTCGCAGCAGCCGCAGGTGGTCATGGGGTCGTGGACGATGCTGTAGAAATTATAGTGGTCTATCTTGCCGCGCGATGCTTTGGCGACGAACTCATTGACTCCCTTCCACTGCCCGAGCTTGGTGTCAACCGTCTCGCCTTTTTCCACAGGCTGGTTGGGGCCGGTGGGGTTGATTTCAAAGGCGGCCTTGCAGTCCATCCAGTTATAGGAGCCGCAAAGCCCGGTCCTCTCCGGGCTGATAACGCACACGTGGCTCGGGGCGAAGGACTGACACAGCGTGCAGGAGTAATAGATTTCCGTGGTCTCGTCGGTCATGCCTTCAATGCGGGCGTCCCGGGTGGCGTAGACCTCCTTGGCCTTCTCCACTATTTCCTTCACCTTGTCCTCTTCGGTGTAGAGCTTGACCTGCAATTTATCAAAGATGCGGCCGAAGTCCTGATGAAGCTTGGCGTGAAGGATGGTGCCGATATGGGACAGCTTGAAGCCTTTTTCCACCGCCTGCTTGCTGACGCGTAGCCAGGCGATGTCCCTCTGCCCGATGTGCATCAGGCCCTGAGCGTAGTTTATCAGGTGGTGAATCTGTCGCTCCAGTATGGGCTCATAGTCGTCCTGCATGTTGCGGCCGGCAACCTCAACCGCAATCGCCAGGGGCAGTTGTGAGCCAGCTTTGACATCGGCCAGCTCCGGCCCGATTACCTCTATCTTGCCGTCTTCCACGTCCTCCATCCGTTTGCTGGTCACCCACTCCACCATCGGGGTGCGGCCACCGCCGGTTTCCAGATAAATGTCTTCGCCGCGCACACGTTCACCCTCAAAGGCGGGGCCAAAGGCGACCGGTATGGGCACCTCGCTGACGGTGATTTTCAGGCCTCTCGTCTCAATGGCCTTAGCCACGATTTCGTCATGGGGGACATTGGAAATCACGTGCTCATAGGTGGTGATGCCGGTGGGCAGGACCTCCGGTATGGGCGTGTCGGCGATGGCCGGGAAGCCGAAATTGATGGCCCCGGCGGCATTGGCATACCACTCGTCGGTTACATAGCCGAGGGGCAGGGCAAAGGCGAAAATGCGGTCTTTATTATAAATGAGCACCCTGCGGAAATCACCGGGCTCGATGCCGCCAAAAGATAAGGCCGCCCTGGTGGCGAAGCCCATGGCGAAAACCGCCGCCGTTATGTCCGGGCCATAGGAGACCAGGCGGGTAGGCCAGCCAATCTGGACCCCGGCTTCAACCAGTTGCTCGGAGAAACGCTTGCCGTTATACTCAGCGGCCATGAAGACGTAGATATTCTTCTGCTGTAGCTCCTGGGCTATTTTGGCCGCAATTTCACTGGTGGGCGCCGCGCCGAGGACAGCGGCAAAGCCGGGCGCCGTGCCGTCAACGAACTCAATGCCGCGCTTTCTCATGATAACGTCATCGGCGGCCCCGAGCCAGATCTTACTGTCTGATATCTCCTCGCCGGTGAGATAGAAATCAGGCTGTTCTAGGTAGCGGATGGCCTCAATTATTTCTTCCGCGAAAAAGGTGGCCATGCCGGCGTCAAGGGCGGGGGCGAGGTAGGGCAGGGGATGTACTTCCCGGACCGGTGGCGGCAGCAGGGAGCGGCACCTCTTCAGGATACGCTCCATATCGCCCACTTTTGCCACTTTCTCCCCCAGGATGCCGTATATCACCGGCAGGTAGTAGGCGGTGTTGGGGAAGCCGACCGGCTCGTTGGCGCCCCATTTGTCCATCGCCTGCTGCCACTTTTCTTCCGCCTGCGCAACGATCTTATACGCACCTCTGATGGCGGCGGAAGCGATTATCTTTGACATACTTATTAACCCCCTTCTCTGGTCGCTCCAGCGCTCAGGCCGATTCCAGTTCGCGCCTCATCTCCATGTCGTAAAGGACGCGCTCCCTGGCCTTGTCAATGCCCAGGGCCTTGCGCTTCTTATCAATATGGTCAATCATGAGTTTGGCCATCTTCTTCGGGTCAGGCTCAAAAGCCCACATGCCGCCGTACAGCTTCTCCATGTCCTTGAAGAGGAAGTCGGTTACCGCCTTGCTGCCCAGCGTGGGCCAGGTGACGCCGAACACGGTGAAGACGCCGGAACTGACGAAGTACTGGCCGATGGAGATGGCCTTCTCACTCATCCACTCCGGGGCGGCGCCGGCGGCGGGCAAATCTGAAATGTCATCGCCCAGACCGCCATCCTTCACCATCGCGGTGGCGGCGATTAAAATGCGGGCGTTATCAACGCAGGAGCCGAGGTGCAGCACCGGCGGGATGCCCACCGCCTCGCAGACGGAGGCAAGGCCCTCACCGGCAAACTCCTTGGCCGATTCGGGAAGCATCAGCCCCGCCTTGGCGCAGGCCATGGCGGCGCAGCCCGTCTGCAGCACCAGCACATCATTTTTAATCAGTTCCTTGACCAGGGTAACGTGAATATCATCGTGGGCGACGCGCACATTATTGCAGCCGACCACTCCGGCCACGCCGCGGATGCGGCCGTTGATGATGTTATCGTTGAGCGGCCGGTAGGAGGCGCGGAAAATTCCGCCCAGCAGGTAGTTGATGGTCTCGTGGCTGAAGCCGGCAATAAGGTCGGACCGCTGCTTGGGGATGCGCACGTTCTTGCCCCGGTTGGGGAAGTTATCAATGGCGGTTTTGACGATTGCCTTGGCCGTTTCCGTGGCCTTGCGCTCGTCAAACTCAATATGCATGGCGCCTTCAATCTTGGCGCGCGTGTCGGTGGTGATAATCTTGGTGTGGAAGCAGCTGGCCACATCGGCCAGCCCCTGCATGATGCACTGGACGTCCACCACAATTGCCTCCACCGCCCCGGTAACAATGGCCGTCTCCTGTTGCAGGAAATTGCCGGC
>VGOH01000056.1 GCA_016875955.1 Chloroflexota bacterium | reverse complement strand
CATTCCGGAACACAAGCAGACGCGCTATTTCGCCAGCTTCGCCATATGCCTCTCGGCGACCATGGGCATCGCTTTTGCCGCCAATCTGTTGACCCTGGTCATCTTCTATGAAATACTGACCATCGCTACTTATCCTCTTGTCCTTCACCGCGAGACTCCGGAGGCAATATTTGGCGGCCGAAAGTACCTTGTCTACCTGCTTACCGGCGGCGTTTTCCTTCTCTTCGCCCTTGGCTTCACCTATCAATTGAGCGGGACGGTTGATTTTCAGGCAGGAGGTATCCTGCCGGCACAGGTAGCTAAAAGCAGCGTCATCATGCTCTTCGCCCTCTTCCTGCTCAGCTTCGGGGTGAAATCGGCCATCATGCCCATGCACAGCTGGCTGCCGACGGCCATGGTGGCACCGACGCCGGTGAGCGCGCTGCTCCATGCCGTGGCCGTGGTCAAGGCCGGTGTCTTTGGCTTTGCCAGGGCTATTGGCTTCATCATCGGCCCGGCGGTGCTTAATGAGAGCGGCGCGGCCGGTTTTCTGGCGGCGCTCACCGCCGCCACGATACTGGCAGCTTCGCTTATCGCTCTACGCCAGGATAACCTTAAAGCAAGGTTGGCCTACTCAACTGTGGGCCACCTTTCATATATCGTCCTCGGCTTATCGCTGCTTTCGCCGAGCGCCTGGACAGGGGCGCTGCTCCACATCGTCAATCACGCTATGATGAAAATAACGCTCTTCTTCTGCGCCGGAGCCATTCACGTCAGGACACACTGCGAGAACGTCAGCCAGCTCAACGGCATTGGCCGGCAGATGCCGCTCACCATGGCCGCCTTTGCCATCGCCTCGGTGGGGCTGGCCGGGATACCGCCGGTGAACGGGTTCATCAGCAAATGGTATCTGGTGCAGGGCTCGTATGACGTCGGGCAGCTGGCCTTCGTCATCACCTTCCTGCTCAGCGGGTTGCTCAATGCCGGCTATTTCTTCAGCATTGTGGTGCGCGCCTTTTTCGCTCCGTCAGATAAGTTCACCCGATTTGGCGAGGCGTCGCCGCTGATGGTGGTGCCGCTGATGATAACCGCGGTGCTTTCGCTGCTGATGGGGCTTTTCCCGGACCGGCTCCCTTACTTTTTCCAGCTTGCGTCAAGCGTGGCACAGAGCGTTCTCGGGGGAGGTGGGCTGTGAAGCGCCGCTTCTTAATTACAGCTATTGCCATCTTGATTGTCGCCATCATACTTGATGTTCTGGTGGTCAGCGGACACGTACACGTAAAACTCCCGTGGTCGGACGTACCAGGCTTCTTCTCCTTCTTCGGGTTCCTCGGCTGCCTGGCCATAATTTACGGTGCCAAAATGCTCGGCCACTACTGGTTGCAGCGGAACGAGGACTATTACGATAAAACTGATGAGCATGAGTAATTTTCCACTGGCTATAATATATATTATCGGGGCGGCGGTGCTGCCGCTACTGCCACGCCAGCTGCGGTCCGCCTTTTGCCTGCTGATTTCAGCGACGGCTTTTGTCTTCCTAATCAATTTGGCAACCGGCGCCAGCCTGACCTTTCCTTTCTTAAATTATGAACTCGTGGTCTGCCGGGTGGACCGGCTGAGCCTGGCATTCGGCTATGTCTTCGTCATTATGGGTTTCCTGGGCGGTGTGTACGGCTATCACGTGAAGGATACTTTGCAACAGGTCACGGCGCTGCTCTACGTGGGGAGTTCGCTGGGGGTAGTCTTCGCCGGCGACCTGTTCACACTGCTCTTTTTCTGGGAAATCATGGCTGTGTCCTCATTATTCCTCATCTGGGCGCGGCGAACCAGAGAAGCTAGAAAAGCTGGCTTCCGCTACCTGCTGGTGCACGCCTTCGGCGGCAGCGCCCTCATGGCCGGCATCCTGCTGCACTTCCAGCAGACCGGCTCCCTGCTGTTCACTCACTTTGAGGGCGGGGCAGCTTCATATCTTATATTGCTTGCGTTTACCCTCAACGCTGCCGTGCCGCCGTTGAATGGGTGGCTTCCTGACTCATATCCCGAGGGCACCGTCACCGGCAGCGTTTTCCTCAGCGCCTTCACCACCAAGGTAGCCGTCTATGCGCTCGCCCGCGGTTTCGCCGGTCTGGAGCTGCTTATGTGGTCGGGCGCCGTCATGGCGGTCTACGGCGTGGTCTTCGCCTTCCTGGCCAACGATGGCCGGCGGCTCCTCTCCTACCACATCATCAGTCAGGTCGGCTACATGGTCTGCGGTGTCGGCATCGGCACCGAGATAGCAGTGAACGGCGCCACCGCTCATGCCTTCGCCCACATTCTTTACAAAGGCCTGCTATTCATGGGCATGGGCACCGTTCTCTACGCCACCGGCCGCAACAAAATGACCGAACTGGGTGGCCTGTTCCGGAAAATGTGGCTGACATTGATATTCTTCATGGTCGGCGCCTTTTCAATATCCGGCGTGCCGCTGTTCAGCGGCTTCGTCAGCAAATCAATGGTGATATACGCTGCGGAAATGGAGCACTTCGGCCTGGTGGTGCTACTGCTCAACCTGGCCTCAATCGGCACCTTTCTCTCCATTGGCCTGAAGCTGCCGTACTTCACCTGGTTCAGCACCGACCGCAACTTAAAACCTGAACCAGTGCCAATGGGCATGTACATCGGCATGGGGCTGACCTCCGCCATCTGCATTGTCATCGGTGTCTACCCGGCGCTGCTCTATAACCTCCTGCCTTTTGCGGTGCATTACCAGCCTTATACTGCCCCGCATTTAATTGAATCAATGCAGCTGCTTATCTTTACCGGCCTTGCCTTCTGGCTGGTGGTGAAGAAACTCCACGCCGAGGCGACGATTACGCTGGACACCGACTGGTTCTACCGCCGGCCATCGCGCCTGGCTTTCAATGTATTTAGCGTCTCCATCTGCGAGCTTTTCGGGGCCATAGAACGCCTTTCCCTCCGGGCTGCCCGATATCTGGTCAGGGTGGGCGCTAACCCCGTTGGCTATTCCCTTGAGGCGGCAAAGAATGTCAGCCATACCCTGCTGCGCACGGAAAAACCGGCCGGTGAGCCTTCTGATTTCAGCCCTGACCGCTACCGGATACCGCTGGGGATTATGGTGCTGGTGGTGCTCCTGGCCCTCATTGTAATACTCGTCTGGGACTTTTTGTTCTGAGAACCGATATCAATCTGACCAGGGTGAGGAGCATCGCGTCTCAGGCCATTTGGAAGCTGTAGTAAGCACCGAGGATGAAGAGCACCATCAGGGTGATATTCCACCAGCTCAGCCGTAAAACCCGCCGGTGCCGATGGCCCAGCCCGATGATGAAGACAACACTCATGAGCATCACCGTAAAAGCGGTCACCAGGTGGGTCTCGGAGACTGCGGCCAGTATTGGCCCCCTGACATAAAGCAGGTCATCCAGGGGAATAATGGTGATATTAAACAGGTTGCTGCCAATCAGGTTGGACACGGCCAGGTCTTTGGCGCCAATTCTCATGGCGGCAATGGACACGGTTATTTCGGGCAGGGTGGTGCTGAAAGCCAGGAAAAGGCTGCCCACGAAGCTCTGTTCCCAACCGTAGACTGAAGCAATTTCATCGCCGATAAAAGCCAGCCAGATGCCGGCACCGATGATAAAGACGGCGGCTAATGAGAAATAGGGATAGACGTGTCTTAAAGACTTATCAGCATACTCAAACTCCGTCTCCTTCAGAGACGGGTGGCGCAGCTCGTAATGGTATATAACTCTAACAAAGACAAGGTACATCAGGATAAGGAACGGTGTGTACCAGCCAATCCAGCCCAGGCCCATAGGATGGAGCCGACTGCTTGCCAGTATGAAGACGGCGACAAAAGAGACCATGAGCAGGCTGAAGATACCGGTCAGGCGGTGGGTCTGGCCCACGACCGACAAAATGGAACCATTGCGGTGAAAAAGGTCGAGAAGCGCCAGGTTGAACAGGTTGAACATATTGGCGCCGAGAATGTTGCCGATGGTCAGGCCGGGAGCATTGACCAGGGTGACGGCACTGACGCCATTGAAAAGCTCGGGCAGGGAGGTCAGCGCCGCGATGAGGACAAGTCCAATCCAGACACCACCGAGCCCGGTTTTTTCGGCAATGATATCGCCATATCGTGCTACCTTCCGGCCAGAGATAAAAATAATGGCCACGCACACGACGAACTTGAGCCAGACCAATCAATATCTCCTTTTACCTCTCCCACTTTATTGACACCGAAGGCAAATGTCAACACTTGCGTTATTGGCCTTTGACGGTTATAATAGGTCGGCCTTTGGAGTGCCTGAATTTATGTTTTGCAATCATAAGTCGCCGACAGCGATAGCGCCGGCTTTACCCCCTTTCAATGATTGCTTCTCCACCTTGTCCATTATCAACCTCAAGGATATAATAATAGTAGCGGCCCCTGTAGCTCAGGCGGATAGAGCACCAGCCTCCGAAGCTGGGTGCGGGCGTTCAAGTCGCCCCAGGGGCGCTTCAATATTTTCAGGAGAGGGCAATGACGAAAAATAAACTTACGGAAATCAGATGGCACGGTCGGGGCGGGCAGGGTGCCGTCACCTCGGCGGAACTGGTGGCTCAGGCAGCCATCAGCGAGGGCAAATATGCCCAGGCTTTCCCCAGCTTCACCCCGGAAAGAAGAGGGGCGCCGGTTCTGGCCTTCAATCGCATCAATCCCGATGAGCCCATCCGGACCAGGGCTGAGGTAGACCAGCCTGATGTGGTGCTGATTATGGACCCCAGCCTGCTATCAATCTTGGATGCAACCTCCGGCCTGAAAGAAGGTGGCACAGTCATCATCAATACCAAGAAATCGGCGGCGCAGGTAAGGAAAGAACTTGGCATTAAAGCCAGGCTGGCCCTGGTGGACGCCGATAAAATCGCCCTGGAAACGCTGGGCGTGAATATCGTCAACACCACCATGATTGGCGCCATGATAAAAGCGACCGGCGTGATTTCCCCCGAATCGGTGAAAGAGCCGCTGGAGAAACGCTTCGGCCGCCTGGCAGAGCGCAATATCAAGGCGATGGAACGAGCGGTTAAGGAAACGAAAATAGGAGAGTAGCTGGAAATGGCGAAGACGAAGGCGAAAGAGAAACCACGGGCCAAAGGTGAACTGGGCTGGAAGGAAATTGAAATCGGCTTCTTTATTACCGAGCCGGGGAACTCGGTTGAGGTGAGAACCGGCGACTGGAAATCGCGCCGACCGGTGGTCGATTTTAAGAAGTGCAACAAGTGCACCCTGTGTTATTTCTTCTGTCCTGAAGGGTGCATTGCCAAAAACAAAGACGGGTTCTTTGAGGCTGACTTATTCTACTGCAAGGGCTGTGGGATTTGCGCTGCGGAATGTCCCAAAGAGGCAATCGCCATGGCTGAGGAGGCGAAATAATGGCGAAACGGGAAGGTATTGAAGTATCGGTCGCCGTTGGCGATGCCGCCATGCTGTCCGATGTTGACGTCGTATCCGCCTACCCGATAACCCCCCAGACACACATCGTGGAGCACCTGGCGGAGCTGGTTGCCAATGGCGAATTAAGAGCCGCCTATATTCCGGTGGAATCAGAACACTCGGCGATGAGCGCCTGCCTCGGCGCCTCAGCCGTGGGCGCCCGGACTTTCACCGCCACTGCCTCTCAGGGGCTGGAGCTGATGCATGAGGTGCTCTTCGTTGCCTCAGCGATGCGGCTGCCCATAGTCATGGCGGTGGCCAACCGCGCCCTGTCCGCACCCATCAGCATCTGGGGTGACCACTCCGATGTCATGGCCGCCAGAGATGTCGGCTGGATACAGATATTCGTGGAAAACGGGCAGGAAACGGTGGATAATGTTATCTGCGCTTTCCGCATCGGGGAAGACAGGAGAGTCCTGCTCCCGGTGATGATTCATCTTGATGGGTTTGCCCTGACCCACGTCATTGAACCGATTGAGCTCCCGGATAAAAAGGACGTGGACCAATTTTTACCGCCTTTCAAATACCCTCTGCCGCTGGACCCGAAAAAGCCCGTCACCATGGGCGCCCTGGGCTCGCCCTTTATCTACACCGAAGTGAAATGGGCACAGGAAATAAACCTGGAAAAAGCCAAGGATGTAGTGCTGGAAATCTGGCAGAAGTTCGGCAAAGCCTTTGGCCGCACCTATTCACCGATAGAGCAATACCGAACCGAGGGCGCCAGAGTCCTGCTGCTGACGATGGGCAGTTACAGCGAAACGGCCATGGTGGCCGTGGACAAGATGAGAGGTGAGGGCAAGGAGGTGGGGCTGCTCAAGCTCCGCCTGTGGCGACCGTTCCCGTACCAGGAACTGCGCAAGACGGTGAAAAACGCCGATGTGCTTATCGTGCTGGACAGGGCCATATCCTTCGGCGGGCCGGGTGGCCCGGTCTGCTCCGAAGTAAAGGCAGCCCTGTATGCCGAAGTCAAAAGGCCAAAAATAGTCGGCTTCGTGGGCGGTCTGGGCGGCAGGGACATTTCCATGGCCGGCTTTGCGGAGATGGTTGAGCGCGGCATGGAAATCGCCCGGTCGGGAAGCAAGCGCGAATTTGAAATCTACGGAGTGAGGGAATAGAGATGGCAACAGCAGTACATGGACCTGGCATAATTACCGAGTTGGAGCCTTTTGCGCCTGGACACCGCGCCTGCAGCGGCTGCGGCGAGGCGCTGGCCGTCAGGCTGGTGACCAAGGCCATTGGGGATAACGCCATCATCGTGAACGCGACCGGATGCATGGAGGTGGTCGCCTCGCCGTTCCCTTACACTTCCTGGCGTATCCCCTGGATTCATACCCTGTTTGAAAACGCGGCCGCCGTAGCTTCTGGTGCCGAAGCCGGCATCAAGTCTATGGTTAAAAAAGGTAAAATGGCGGAGCGCAATATCAAAATCGTGGCGCTGGCCGGCGACGGCGGCACCAGCGACATCGGTCTGCAGGCCCTGTCAGGCGCTCTGGAGAGAGGACACGACTTCGTTTATGTCTGTCTGGACAACGAGGCCTATATGAACACCGGTATCCAGCGGTCTTCAGCCACGCCGTACGGGGCTTCAACCACCACTTCGCCCGCCGGCAAAGAAAGCCT
>VGOH01000055.1 GCA_016875955.1 Chloroflexota bacterium | reverse complement strand
TAGGATTTCGTAGGCTGTTTTATAGGTCTGCTCCGATGTCTTTTCTCCGGGCACCACTTCCACCAGCGGCACCAGATATGGCGGGTTCATCCAGTGGGTGACAATGGCCCGCTCCGGGTTTTTCATCCGTGATGATATCTGCGTCATCGGGAACGACGATGTATTGCTGGCCAGGATGCACTCCGGTGTGCAGAATTTTTCCATCTCCTGGAAAAGCTTTGTTTTGGTGGGCAGGTCTTCAAAGATAGCTTCGGTAACCAGGTCGGCATCCCGGACGGCATTGCCCAGACTGTCAACCACGCTGATTCTGGCGACTATGCTGGCTATCTCTTTCTGCGGGAAGAGCCCTTCACGAGCCAGGGTCTTCAGGTTGGATTTAATCCTGTCTTTGACGCCGGCTAATGCCGGTTTGGCAACATCGGTGATGGTGACCGGATAGCCTTCCTGGGCGTAGGCCTGGGCGATGCCGTGGCCCATGGTGCCGGCACCGATAACGCTGACCTTTTTGATTTGCTCCGCAGTGAGTACCATATCTGCCTCCTTACGTTACGGTATCAGTCTCTATTATACCCGTCAGTGGCCCCGGTGACTACAGGGATTAGACCCGAAAAATGAGTAGGATAGCGGCCACTTCATCATTTTCCATCATAGAGATGGCAGGCTACCAGATGGTCCTTATCAATCGGCTGGAAAATCGGCGTTTCCTGGCGGCAGACTTTCATCACCCGGGGGCAGCGCGTGTGGAAACGACATCCCGATGGTGGTGCGATGGGAGAGGGGACTTCACCGGCCAGCGGAATGTGCTGGCGCTTCCGGTGCGGGTCGGGCAGGAAAACTGCCGAAAGCAGGGCCTGAGTATAGGGGTGAAGCGGTCGCTGGAATAAACCATCTCTGTCAGCCAGTTCCACTATCTGCCCGAGGTACATAACGGCAATCCGGCTGGAGACCTGCCCGATGACCGCTAGGTCATGGGCGATGAAAAGGTAGGCCAGGGAGAGTTCACCCTGCAGGTCAAGCATCAGATTCAGAATCTGCGCCTGGACAGATACATCCAGCGCGCTCACCGGTTCATCGGCGACTATCAGCTTCGGGTTTACCGCCAGGGCGCGGGCGATGCCGATGCGCTGTTTCTGTCCGCCGCTCAATTCATGGGGGTAGCGGGTGGCGTGGCCCGGTTCCAGCCCCACCCGCTGCAACAGTGCTTCCACCCGCGCCAGCCTCTCCTTTTCACTGGTGACACCGTGGATGAGCAGGGCCTCGCCGATGGAATCCCCGATGGTTGCCTTGGGGTCAAGAGAAGACTGCGGGTCCTGGAAAATCATCTGCGCCTCTCTGCGCAATTCCTTCAGCTGCTTTTTATTCCAGGCGGTGATATCGCGGCCTTTGTAAAACACCTGTCCTGAGGTCGGCTCCTCCAGTCGCAGCAGTGTCCGGCCCAGGCTTGACTTGCCGCAGCCCGATTCGCCGACCAGGCCCAGCGTCTCGCCCTCCGTGATGAAGAAGGAGACGCCATCCACTGCCTTGACGTCGGCCACGTGCCTGGCGAACAGCCCGGCGGTTACCGGGTAGTGCTTCTTCAGATTATCGACCTCTAACAGTTTGCGTTCCATGGTTACAACCCGGCGCTGGCTGGCGCCTTTTGATAAAGATAACAGGCGGCAATATGCTCCCCCGATATGACATACTCCGGTGGTTTAGCCTGCTGGCAGACCGACATACGCCACTGGCAGCGGGGGTGGAAGATGCAGCCTTCGGGCGGGTCAATCAGGCTGGGTATCATTCCCGGGATGGGTGACAGCTTTTCCCGGCGCTCGGCGATAGTGGGCAGGCAATTCAGCAGGCCCCAGGTGTAGGGGTGCTTGGGCTGGTCAAAGATATCAAGGGTGCTGCCGGCTTCAGCAATACGACCCCCATACATCACGATGATGCGGTCGGCAATGCCGGCCACGGTGCCCAGGTCGTGGGTAATGAACAGGATGGACATATTCATCTGCTGTTTCAGCTCGCGGAAAATATCCAGAATCTGTGCTTTGATGGTGGTATCCAGGGCGGTGGTGGGCTCATCGGCGATTAAGATTTCCGGGTTGCAGGAGAGCGCGGCCGCAATCATCACCCGCTGTTTCATGCCGCCGGACAGCTGGTGCGGGAAGTAAGCCATTCGTTCCGCTGACTGGGGAATGCCGACCTGTTTCATCAGGCTCAGCGCTTTATCACGGGCCTGGCGGTGTCCCAGCTTTAAATGAAGGCGTATCGGCTCCATTATCTGCTCGCCCACAGTGAGCACCGGGTTCAGCGAGGACTGCGGGTCTTGGAAAATCATGGCGATGCGGTTGCCGCGAATCTGCCTGAGCCTGGCGCCGGTGCTGCGGAGCAGGTTTTCATTGTGGTATTTTATTTCCCCGCCCACAATCTGGCCCGGAGGGCTATCTACCAGGCGCAGAATGGAGAGCGCAGTGGCCGTCTTGCCGCAGCCCGATTCACCCACCAGGCACAGGCACTCCCCCTGGCGCAGGCCGAAGCTCACGCCATCGACCGCCCGGACCACGCCGAGGCGGGTGAAGAAGTAAGTCTTCAACTCGCTGACCTGTAAAATCGTATTGTTCGTGGCCACTTTTTAAACCTGACTCCTCGGGTCAAAGGCGTCCCTGACGCCATCGCCCAGAAAATTAAAGGCCAGCACGGTCAGGAAAAGCATGATGCCGGGCTCAACGGCAATCCACCAGGCGGTCTCCAGGCTGCGCTGTCCGGCCTGCAACACCAGTCCCCAGCTGGTCACCGTCGGGTCGCCGAGGCCGATGAAACTAAGGGCGGCCTCGGCCAGAATGACGCCGGGAATGGACAGCGTGGCGATAACGATAACCGAGCTCAGCACATTGGGGATGAGGTGGTGGAAAACGATGCGGCGGTCGCTGGCGCCAAGCGATTTTGACGCCATGATGAAATCCCTGGTGCGGAGCGATAGGCTTTCGCTTCGGACCAGGCGGGCGGTGCCCGTCCAGCCGGTAAGCCCGATGGCCAGGATGATAAACCACAGCGACGGGCCGAAGATGAAGACGATGAACACCAGCAGGAGGAAGAAGGGGAAGGTCATCATGATATCGGTGAAGCGCATCAGGGCATTATCCGCCCAGCCTCCCAGATAGGCGGAAACCACCCCCATTATCAGGCCGATAAATATGGCGATAAGGGTGGCCATAAGGCCGACCTGCAGGGATATCCGGGTGCCGGAGACGAGCATGGCAAGCATATCGCGGCCCTTATCATCGGTGCCGAGGGGATGAAGCCACGTGCCTGGCGTCTCCCGGGTGATGAATTGCCCGGTAGTGCGGTCATAGGTAGACTGTTCGGCGGAGAAGCCCACCGGGGGTAAGTTCTTATTGGGGAAGTCAACTTTGGTCGGGTCCTGTGTCAGGAAGGGGCCGAAGATGGCCACGGCCACCAGGAAGATAATGAACACCAGCCCGATGACGGCCAGATGGTGTCGTTTGGTGCGGTCCCAGTAGTACCGGGTCAGGCGTCGGCTAACATAAAGTGGATATATGCCGTAGAAAACTATAACCAGGGCAAAGCACAGATAAAAGTAGACAAAAGGGCTGAAGATATGATGGACGAAGAACAAGTCAAGAAGCAAGATAAAAAGCAAAGCCAGCAGCAGCCCGCTGAAGAGCAGGTTCCGCCGTCCGCCGAAAACTTCCGTTATTCGCCTCACCGATATTTCCTCAATCGTATCTTATCCGGGGGTCTAGCCAGGTATAGACAATGTCAGTGGCCAGGTTGGTGAGCAGGACCACCATGGCGCCAATAAGGGTTATGGTGATTACCACCGGGTAGTCGTTGGCAAAGATGGCATTGAAGGAAATACGGCCAAGCCCCGGGATGCCAAAGATAATTTCCGTAAGGTAGGCACCGCCGAAGACAACACCGGCCAGGTCGAACATGATGATGGTGATGATGGGCAGGATAGCGTTGCGGAAGACGTGCTTGCCGATAACGATGTATTCGGGAAGCCCCTTGGCGCGGGCCGTCTTCACAAAGTCCTTTCTCAGGTTGTCCAGCGTGGCCGACCGCGAGTACCTGGTGTAGCCGGCCATCATGCCGGTGCCCAATGTGATAACGGGCAGGATGAGCGCTTTCAGGTTGGCCAGGGAGAACAGGGGCAGGCCGGTATCGTAATAGGTCTTGAACCAGCCCAGCTGCACGGAAAAGACCAGGATGAGCATGATGCCCAGCCAGAAGTTGGGAATGGAGATGCCGATGAAGGAAAAGAAAGTGGCGGCATAATCAGTCTTGGTGTACTGCTTCACCGCCGAGTAAATGCCAATCAGGATGCCCAATGAAGAGGCAAAGAGCATGCTGAGCAGGATGAGCTGGAAGGAATAAATCCAGTGGCGTTTAATGAGCTCAATGACGGGCAGCGAGGTGCTGAAAGACCATCCCCAGTCGCCGCGGGCGAGGCTGACCAGATAGTTGAAGTACTGTTGGTAAAGCGGCCTGTCCAGGCCGTAGCGCGCTTCAACGGCTTCAATGACCTTGGCCGGGTCCTGAGTGCGGGAGGAGATGTTGGCCAGATATTTGTCCGCCGGAGAACTGGGGCCAACGCGGAGCAGGATAAAGGTGACGGTCACCACCCCAAAGGCGATGAGGAAGGCATAAAAAAGCCTTCTGATGATGTAATTCTGCAAACCGCCCTGTTTCACCGGTATGTCTCCTCAAGGTCTCATTAAGGTTCGGCGAAGTACCATTCATGATAGTTCCAGCCCAGCCTCATGCCCGGGTCAATCCCCTCCACGTTTTTCTGGAAGCCCTGGTTGCTTCTGGGGAAGGAGAGGAAATCGGCCGGCTGGTCCTCGGCGATGAGCTGGCTTATCTCGGCGTACATCCGCTTGCGCACCTCGGGGTCAAGCGCCTCTTTTGACCTGACCTCGGTGAAAAGCTCGTCCACCCTCTCATTGGAATAGCCCCAGAAGTTGAGCCCGCCGTCAGTGATGAAGAAGACCCGGGAGCCTGATGGGGCAATGGGGTGGGTATTGAAGGCAAGGACCATCATATCCCAAGGCTCTTCGCTGACGGCGTCGGGGCCGTTATTGTAATTCGGCTCCTGGTCCGAGCCGGGCACTTTGTTCATCATGTACTGGCGGAGCTGGGTGGGCCAGGGGACCAGCTTGAAATCCACTTCAATGCCGATATCGCCCAGCTCCTGCTTCACAAAGAGCGAGATATCTTCGGTAAGCTTGCTGCCGGTGGTGGTGACTAGGGTCAGCTTAATCGGTTTTTCATCTTTGTCCCGCACCAGAATGGTGCCGTCCCGCAGCTTGGTCCCATAGCCGGCCTCCACCAGCAATTCCTTGGCCTTGTCTTTATCATAAAGGTCGCCGATGCCAAACTTGGGCACGCCCTCCTCGGTATACCAGGGAGAGGGCATGGGGATGAAGCTGAAGGCGGGGTCGGCAAAGCCATAGCGTATCTGCTCGATGAACGTCTCCTTGTCAATGGACAGGGACAGCGCCTGTCTGACCCTTTTATCTTTGAGGCCTTCCCAGCCATTGTCGCGCAGGTTATAGACAATGAGGTCGTAGGCTCGGGTGGGGACGGTATAGACCTTGATTTCCGCCGTCTGCTTGAACTTGGCCACCTGTTCCGGCTCGATGCTGCAATTCTGGATGTCCCCGGCCTCCAGGGCGGCCAGCATGGCCGCCGAGGTGCCGAAAAGCTTGGTAACGTATTCCTCAAAGTAGGGCGCGCCTGTCTCCTGGCCGAGGTAGAAGTCCGGATTGCGCTCAACGACGTATTTATCGTTCCGTATCCACTCCTTGAACCGGTAAGGGCCGAGGTTGCCGGTATAGGTCAGGTTATTGAACTCCTCAGCCTTGGTGAACGCTTCCAGGTCGCCCTCATATTTTACGGCGATGTGCTTGGGGTACGGCGTCAGGGAGTAGATGGCGTTATCGGCGAACTCCGGGTCGACGGTCTGTCGCCTGATAACGAAGGTGGTCTTATCGACCAGCTCAACAGCGACGAATACCGTTTCGCCATTGTCCTCCTCCTGCCAGTCAGTCTGGTAGGTGTAATTGAGCCAGTCGGAGAACATCAGGTTCTTCAGGGTATAGACATAGTCCTCAGCGGTGACGGGAATGCCGTCGCTCCACTTCAGGTCATCGCGGATGGTAATGGTGTAGGTCAGGCCGTCAGCAGATACCTCCACCGGCTTGGCTAGGTGGCGCAGGTGTACGTTCCAGTCGTTGTCGTAGGTGGCGAGGCTGTCAATACACATCCCGGCGTAGGAAAACGAGGTGGCATCAGCGGCCAGAAGCCAGTTAAGGGTCTCGGCATCGCCCCCGGACACGCCGTCAATGAAAGTCCCTTTCACTTCCGGGTAGACTATTGGTGGTGGCGAGGGCAGGGGCGAGGGCGCCGGTTGGGGTGCGGGCACGGGGAGGGCTGGCGTCGGTGCCGGTGTGGGTGTGGGAATAGGCGCCGGTGTTGGCGCCGCGCAGCCTGTGAATAGAAGCATCACTAATATAGCCAAAATAATAACTAATCGCTTCATCTTCTGGTGCCTCCTGAACTAGCCACAATGCGGGAACGACAAAGCTTAACAGCTATTAGTAATAAGTTCTATTATTTTAACATATTGACGAGTGTTTCCATAACAATGTATCCTGATGTGGAACACTGATGCATAATTCTGAGGAGGCATAATGAAGATTGCGCGATTCAGGCGGCAGGGTAAAGTGCAGTGGGGCGTCGTTGAGGGAGATGAGATATATGCGCTTGATGGTGACCTGTATGGTAAGTTCCGGCAGGGTAGCAAGTTGTGCAAACTGAATGAGGTCAGGCTGCTGGCACCCTGCGAGCCGAGAATAGGCGTGGCCTGCGGGCGGAACTACCTGGACCATATCACCGAGATGGGCTGGCCGATACCCGAGGAGCCGAACCTGTTCTTCAAGCCGTGGAATACCGTAATTGGCACAGAGACAGACGTTATCTGGCCTCGTCCTTCCCTAGACCTGCGCTATGAGGCAGAGCTGTGTCTGGTGATTAAAAAACTGGCCAAAGATGTTCCCGAAAAGGAAGCCATGGACTACGTCCTGGGCTATACCTGCGGCAATGATGTCACCGCCATAGACCTGTTTGAGAAAGACAAGATTCTGGCCCGGGCCAAGGGCTTTGATACCGCC
>VGOH01000054.1 GCA_016875955.1 Chloroflexota bacterium | reverse complement strand
GCTGAGGCAGCAGTTGACTGAACTGGAGCAATACGAGGCGCCTATGCGCCAGCTGGGAGAGGCGGAGCGCCTCATCGACGGCGAGAAAGAGGCGCTGGCGCAGGCGATAGCCCATACCAGGGAACTGCAAACAGGCCTGGAGTCCGACCGCCAGAAAAAAGAGGCGCTGGCCGGAGAGCTAGAAGCCCTGCCCCGTCTGGTCGCAGAACTGAGCAACGCCGAAAACGCCTACCGGGAGACGGAACAGCAGCGAAAACAGGCTCAGGAAGCACTTTGGAACGTGCAGGCCAGGCTGCAGCACCTTGACGGACTGGAGAAGAGAAAGAAAGAAAAGGAAAAGGCGCTCTCAAAATCGGCCAAAGAGGAGACCATTTACCGGGAACTGGCCAGGGCTTTCGGCAAAGGTGGCATACAGGCCCTGCTCATTGAAACGGCGCTGCCGGAGATTGAGGTTGAGGCCAACCGGCTCCTCAGCCGGATGACGGACAACCGGATGCACGTTAAGTTTGAGCCGCAGCGGGAGACCAAGAAGGGCGATGTCGTGGAGACCCTTGACATCACCATTGCCGACGAGCTGGGAACGAGGAATTATGAGATGTTCAGCGGCGGCGAGGCGTTCCGCATCGACTTCGCCATCAGGATTGCGCTGTCCCGACTGCTGGCCAGGAGGGCCGGGGCACCGCTGCCCACTTTGATTATTGATGAAGGTTTCGGTACGCAGGACAGCACCGGCATTGAAAAATTGAAAGAAGCGATTAATTCCATCCAGGACGATTTTGAAAAGATACTGGTCATCACTCACATTGAAGAACTGAGGGACGCCTTCCCCACCCGGATTGATGTGGTCAAAACAGGAGAAGGCTCAACGCTTACCATCAGTTAGCGCTATAAGCCAAGTTCCGCGGCAATCGCCTTCATTGCTTCCAGGCCCAGGCCGATAAACTCATCAAGTTCCAGCCCGATATCCAAGCAGCGCGCTATCTGCTCACGGTTGGCCCCGGCGGCAAAGCTCTTTTCCCTGAACCTCTTGGCTATGGAGCTCACTTCAAGGCCGGCCAGTTTCTTATCGGGGCGAACCAGTGCCGCGGCCACGATGAGGCCGGTGAGCGGGTCGGTGCAGAACAGTGCCTTATCAAGCTTCGTGTCCAGAGGCGCGCCGTGCCGTTGATTGTGGGCCAGAATGGCATGTACTACCGCCTCGCTGGCGCCCAGCTCCCGCGCCAGGTCGGCACCGAGCTTGCTGTGGCTGTTCATGTCATTTTCGGTCAGCTCCACATCAATATCATGCAGCAGCCCCGCCAGGCCCCATTCCTCCTCATCCTCGCCGAAGCGCCCGGCTAGTGCGCGCATAATCGCCTCGGCGGCCAGCATGTGCTTGATAAGGTTCTCGTTTTCCACGTTGGCCCTGATGGAGTCAAGCGCCTCTTCCCGTTCCATACCTCACCTCCTTCCGGTACTTAATAATACTGATACCGGTCACCAATCAACAATGTCTTTCTGTCATCAGGTTATTCTCTGGTATCAAGCGAGACTGGTTTGACATATAGAAGGCCTCAGCCGGTCAGGGCTGGCTCAGCATTCCGGCGCAGCAGCCGGCCCAGGTACTGCCCGGTTGACGAGCCCTTCACCTGCGCGATTGCCTCCGGCGTCCCGGTAGCCACCACGTATCCCCCCAGGTCTCCAGCGCCGGGGCCCAGGTCAATGATATAATCAGCGTTCTTGATGACATCCATGTGGTGCTCGATGACCACCACCGTGTTTCCAGCCTCAACAAGCCGCTGCAGCACCCGGAGCAGCGCGGCCACGTCCTCAAAAGAGAGGCCGGTGGTCGGTTCATCAAGGATGTATAACGTTCTGCCGGTGGCACGGCGCGATAGTTCTGTGGCCAGCTTCACCCGCTGTGCCTCGCCGCCGGAAAGCGTCGGCGCTGGCTGGCCGAGGTGGATATAGCCCAGCCCCACGTCCCGAAGCGTCTGAAGCTTGTTTTTCACCTTGGGGAAATTGGTAAAGAAGGCGAGCGCCTGCTCCACAGTCATATCAAGCACCTCGGCGATATTTTTGTCCTTGAAGCGTATCTCCAGCGCCTCCCGGTTATAGCGCTGACCCTTGCACACCTCGCAGGGGACGGTGACATCGGGCAGGAACTGCATCTCAATCTGGATGAACCCGTCCCCGCGGCAGGCCTCGCACCGTCCCCCTTTCACATTGAAGGAGAAACGGCCGGGCGCATAGCCTCTCATGCGGGCCTCGGGGACGGTGGCAAAGAGCTCGCGAATGGGGGTAAAGGTACCGGTATAGGTGGCGGGGTTGCTCCGCGGCGTCCGGCCTATCGGCGACTGGTCGATATTGACCACTTTATCTATATTCTCCATGCCGACGATTTCATCGCAGTCGCCGGCCCGCTCCCGGGAGCGATAGAAGACCTGCGCCAGCTTCCGATATAGAATCTCATCGACCAGAGTGCTTTTGCCGCTACCGGATACGCCGGTTATACAGACAAACTTGCCCAGCGGAATGTGGACGTCTATATCTTTTAAATTATTCTGTCTGGCCCCCCGGACCACGATTTCCCCGCCGTTGCCGGGGCGCCGCTTGCTGGGCAGCGGAATCTGCCTGGTGCCGCTGAGATACTGGCCGGTGATTGACTCCTGGCTGGCCTTAATATCAACCAGTGTACCAGTGGCCACGATTTTGCCACCGTGCTCCCCTGCCCCCGGCCCCATGTCAATAATGTGGTCGGCGGCGCGCATCATGGCCTCATCGTGCTCCACAACCAGAATAGTGTTGCCCAGGTCCCGCAGTCTTTTCAGCGTATTTATCAGGCGGGCATCATCGGCCGGGTGCAGCCCCACGGTGGGCTCATCGCAGATGTAGAGCACCCCCATGAGCCCGCTGCCAATCTGTGTGGCCAGGCGAATGCGCTGCGCCTCCCCCCCGCTCAGGGTCGCCGAGGCGCGGTCAACGGTCAGGTATTCCAGCCCCACGTCTTTGAGGAAGCCGAGCCTTGCCTGAATCTCCTTCAAAATCTCCCGGGCAATAATTTTCTCCCGCTCGCTAAACACCTTGTCGCCAATCTCTCTTATCCACTCCAGCTCTCGCACCACCGACATGGCGCAGACGGCCATGATATTGCGGCCGCCAATGGTCACCGCCAGCGACTCTGGCTTCAGACGCTTGCCCTGGCAGGCCGGGCACGGCGTGGAGACCATGTAGCGCTCAATGTCCGCTCGCGAGTTCTCCGACTCGGTGTCGCGGTAGAGGCGTTCCATCCTGGGAATCACGCCCTCAAAGCCTGAGAAGTACTCCCTGACCCGCCCGAAGCGGTTCCGGTAGCGGTGCCAGTCCCCCTCCTCACCGTAGAGCACCAGGTTCAGCTCTCTTTCCGTCAGGTCCTTGACCGGTGTGTTCAGTGAGAATCCGTAACGGTTCGCCAGCGACTCCAGGTGATAGAAATACCAGGACTGGAACTGCCAGGGGCGGATGGCTCCCTCGGCGATGGATAATTCTCGGTTGGGGATGACCAGGTCCGGGTGTATTTCCAGCTTGACGCCAAGCCCGGTACATTCCGGGCAGGCACCATGAGGACTGTTGAAGCTGAAGGTGCGGGGGGTTATCTCGCCGAGGCTGATGCCATCGTAGACACAGGCGAAGTGCTCGGAGAAGAGCAGCTCCTCACCGTCAACGATGGACACCAGCACCACGCCGGCACCGAGTTTAAGCGCCGTCTCCACGGAATCGGCAATCCGCTGCCTCTCCCCCTGCCCGACCACCAGCCGGTCAACCACCGCCTCAATGGAGTGCTTCTTATTCTTATCCAGCTGGAATTCCCCGGCCAGCTCGTGAATCTCGCCGTCAACCCTTACCCGGACGTAGCCCGCCTTGCGCAAATCGGCAAAGACCTGCTGGTACTCTCCCTTGCGGTCGCGAATCAGCGGCGCCATAATCAGGATGCGCCTGCCCTCCGGTAGCCCCTGGACTGCATCCACAATCTGCTGCACCGTCTGGGTGGTGATTTCCCGACCGCACACGGGGCAATGGGGATGGCCCACCCTGGCAAAGAGCAGCCTTAGATAATCGTAGACCTCGGTGACCGTGCCCATGGTGGAACGGGGGTTCTTGCTCGGGCCTTTCTGGTCAATGGAGATGGCCGGGCTCAGGCCCTCAATATAGTCAACGTCGGGCTTTTCCATCCGCCCCAGAAACTGACGGGCATACGCCGAGAGCGACTCCACATAGCGGCGCTGACCTTCGGCATAGATGGTGTCAAACGCCAGCGAGCTTTTCCCCGAACCGGAGACGCCGGTGATGACCACCAGCTTATCGCGGGGAATGGTGACGTCTATGTTTTTCAGGTTGTGCTCGCGGGCACCCTTGACAATGATGGCATCCAGTGGCATTTTTCAAACCCCTCCCTACCGTCCAGAATTATTCTATCACTGGAACGGCAGCCTGAACAAGGATTTGTTCCTGACGCTATCAGGTGTTACAATCAAGACACGGCTTTGATGTACAGCAATCACCATCACCGCCAAAAGATAACGGTAACTGATGAAATTAAGCTGCGCCAGCTGACGGTTGACGAAGCGCTGTTCCGGCTTGACCAGTACCTGCACGACGCCTTCATGGCCGGCCTGATTCAGGTCAGGGTGGTACACGGCAAGGGCACCGGGACGCTGCGTCAGGCCGTCCAGAAGGTGCTGGCGGAACATCCGCTGGTGAAATCATACCGCATCGGTGGGTATGGCGAGGGCGGCACCGGAGTGACCGTCGTCCAGCTCGCTGATAAGTAATCGGATGTGTGCCGGAAACGCATCAGTTTGAAAGCAGAGGCGTTATTCCGCTATAATAGCTCTCGTCCGGTGGTGAGTGTAGCCGAGAGGTTTAAGGCGCCAGGTTGTGGCCCTGGAGAGCGAGGGTTCGAATCCCTCCACTCACCCCAATATTTTCTACTTCCTCTTCTCCTCCTCTGCCTGCTTCCCTGAAATTCCAGCTATGATAGCCCTCACAAGAGTTTTTATTCGCTTTTGGTTGGCAATGACGCCTCACCCCTGACCCCTCTCCAGCCAGAATCACTGGGTAAATAAATACGGGCATAAATGGCTGGAGAGGGGAGTATAGAGGAGAGGGGGCGGAGCCCCCTCTCCAGTTCTTCCCCCCTCTCAAACATTATTAAAATGGAGGCAAAAGACAGACCTGTTGGAGAGGGGAAGCAAGGGGGTGAGCGAAAGAACAAGCATAGGCAAATAGTACCATTTTACATAATAGCTAATGAATTGCCTGAGATAAGGGCAGTGATAGTAAGTTGCTGAAGCCAATTCTGGTTGACAAGCGTAGCTTGCTGACGTAGAATTAAATTGCTGGCTGATTAACCGGGGGAGGTTTGGCTATGATTGAGATGACTATTGACAGCATCCGTGTGAGCCTGATGAATTACCAGCGGGTGGTGATACTTAAGGAGAAACTGGCCAAGCGATATCTCCCCATCTGGATTGGTCCCGCGGAAGCCGATGCCATTGCCGTGAAATTGCAGGGCGTTACCGTGCCCAGACCGCTGACCCACGACCTTCTCAATTCAGTGATTGACTCGCTGGGCGCGGCGATAGATTCTATCATTGTCAGCGACCTGAAGAGCGACACTTTCTATGCCAAGATTATCCTGAGTGTTAATGGCCAGCAGGTGGAGATTGACTCGCGTCCCAGCGATGCCCTGGCGCTGGCGGTGCGCACCGATGCCCCCATATTTGCTGAGGAAGCGGTTCTGGACAAAGCAGGCATCCTGCTTGATGAAGAGACGGGCAAGCCGGTCATAGAGGAATCTGACGAGGTTGATACCAAGGATAAAAAAGTAAGCGAGGAAGAGTTGAGGAAGCTGTCGGCCTTCCATGACTTTATCAATACGCTTGACATGGATGACTTTGACAAACGCAAATCCTGAAGATAAACAGAGCGAGGGCAGCAGGAGCTCAAGCGGTGGAAGAGAGACTGATAAAGAGATTGATGACCTCAATTAAGTGTGAATCCTGCGGTCGGAACTATGAGCCCGGCAATGTTGATGTCATTGGCCACCGCGAAGATATGTGGTTTTTAAGGGTCCTCTGCTCAAAATGCCATACTCAGTGCCTGGTGGCGGCGGTGGTCAGGGAGGGTAAAGTGCCGGCGGAAGTGAACGAGCTTATCGGCAGCGGGGCGGCAGATTTCCGGTATAAAAAGATTGAAGTTGATGACGTGCTAGATATGCACAATTTCCTGATGGATTTTGATGGTGACTTTTCCAAACTGTTTGGTCAGGAGAAGCGCCGCTAGAATTGCCTTATGGTTGTTATCGTTATTGGTGGTGGATAGCCCTAACCGGAAAGTGTTGGGGCTATTTTATTTTTGGTAGTCTCTGGTAGTTTCTTTCTGCTTGTGATGATACAATATAATCGGCTGTGCGCCGGCGCAAATATTGAGGCGAATATGGACAGATGGATGGCAGCCCTGCGGCTGGTGGGGGTGGGGTTTTTCATCGGTGGCGCCATTGTGCTGGGCGTGGTGGCCGGAATCTGGCTGGACGACCGGCTGAACACCTCCCCGGCCCTGGGTATAGTGGGGTTGCTCCTCGGCATCGTGGTCGCTTTCTACGGGGTGTACCGGATGCTCATACCGCTGATAAGAGATAAGAAAAACAGGGAGAGCGGTTGATGGCCAGGCGCCGTATTCTGGGTATGCCGCGACCTCTTCTGGCGGGGGTTCTGTTCCTGTTTGTCCTGCTGTTTGTCGCGGGGTTCCTGGTCGGTCCGCTGGGCAGGAGCATGATTGGCGACCTGGGTCTGCCGGCGTGGCTCAGCCTGCCTCATCCGGAGTTCCAGCTGCCCGCAGAAACAGCCTTTCATCTCTTTGGCTTCCCTGTGGCCAACAGCGTCATCGGTGCCTGGATTACCATGGCCGTGCTCATCTGCCTGTCATATGTCATAACGCGTCGTATAAAGATTGTCCCTGGCAGATTGCAGAGCGCCTTTGAATTCTTGCTGGGCTGGCTCTATGACCTCTGCAGCCGGGTCGCCGGCGAGGAGAACGGGCGGCGCTTTTTCCCCGTGGTGGCCACCATCTTTCTTTTCGTGGCCTTCAACGCCTGGCTGAGCCTGATTCCGGGCTTCGGCTCGATACTGGTGACCAGTGCTGAGGGTGAGCCTGTTCACCTGCTGCGCGGCGCCAATACCGATATCAATATGCCCCTGGCGCTGGCGCTGGTGTCATTTGTCTTTGTGGAGTA
>VGOH01000053.1 GCA_016875955.1 Chloroflexota bacterium | reverse complement strand
AGGGAAATATGATTGGACAGGTATTGGATTAGAACATTGAATCTCGGCATAGCCGAGTGATTAATCGCTCGCTTGGCCTCTAACTTAGCCACGCAGCGCCCGCAAATACCGTGAGAAACCCCCTCTACACTCTTGCCATCTTTCTCCCCCGTATCCCGGCCACACCAAGAACACATAACCTTCATATCTTATCCGCCATTCTTTGGCTCAGGCCTTCAGGCTATACCTCCATTTTAGGTCACTGACGTTTAAAAAGTCATAAAGCCACCGTTAAAACCTCGTTAATAATCGCCGGATATCGGGAAGCCAGTTTTGGTCAACGCCGTCTCCAGAACCAAAAGATATCTTGACGTAGCAAGATAGGTTGGATACAGTTATAGTATAATCATAATCACTAAAATTGCCGGAATTTTATAGAATAATATCGGAATACGGAGCGGAGATACATTGAGGCGCGCTATGCCGATGGTAGAAGGTAAAACGAGAGTGATTATTGAAGCCGTCCAGCCCGAAATCGACGGGGGACGCTTCCCCATCAAACGCACCATTGGCGAAGAGGTGACGGTTGAGGCCGACATATTTGCCGATGGCCATGAATCCCTGACGGCCCTCCTCCGGCACCGCGGGGAGGGCGAGCCAGACTGGACCGAGACGCCTATGGAATTCCTGGTGAACGACCGCTGGCGTGGCACTTTCGCTGTCGACAAAATCGGGAGCTACCGTTACACCATAACCGCCTGGGTTGATAGGTTCAAATCATGGCGCCAGGACCTGCTCAAGCGCATCTCTGCCCACCAGAAAGACTTAGAGGTCAATCTCCTGGTCGGGGCCAACATAATTGCCGAGGCACAGGCGAGAGCCTCCAAACGGGACGGTAAGCTGATGGCCGAGTGGATAGACACCCTGCAGTCAAAGCAGGTTACCCAAAAAGCAAAGGCGAAGCTTGCCCTGAGCGACGCCGTGACCCGGATTATGGAGCGTTACGCTGACCGGCGATTTGCCGTTACCTATCCCGAGGAACTGGAGGTAGCGGTTGACCGCGAAAAAGCACGCTTCAGTTCTTGGTACGAGATGTTTCCCCACTCCTGCGCCCCGAGGCCAGGCCAGCACGGGACCTTCAGGGACTGCGAGGCGTGGCTCCCTTACGTCGCAGAAATGGGATTTGATATCCTATATCTGCCCCCCATTCATCCTATCGGACACACCAACCGCAAGGGGAAAAATAATACACTCACCGCAGCGCCGGATGACCCCGGAACCCCCTGGGCCATTGGCGCCGAGGAAGGTGGGCATAAGGCCATTCACCCGCAACTGGGCACGCTGCAGGACTTCCACAGGCTTATGCGTAAGGCCCAGGAGTACGGCATTGAAGTGGCGCTGGACATGGCCTTTCAGTGCTCCCCCGACCATCCCTACGTCAAGGAGCATCCGGAGTGGTTCCAGTGGCGCCCTGACGGCACCATTCAGTACGCGGAAAACCCGCCCAAAAAATATCAGGACATCTATCCCCTGGACTTTGGGTCTGAGAACTGGCAGGAGCTCTGGGAAGAACTGAAAAGCGTGGTGCTTTTCTGGATAGAAAACGGCGTGCGCATCTTCCGCGTTGATAACCCCCACACCAAACCATTCTCGTTCTGGGAGTGGCTAATCGGCGGCATCAAAGCTGACCACCCTGATGTCATCTTCCTGTCCGAAGCGTTCACCCGCCCCAAAATCATGTACCAGCTGGCCAAGCTGGGCTTCAGCCAGTCCTACACCTACTTTACCTGGCGCAATGTCAAATGGGAGCTGGAGCAGTATTTCAACGAGCTGACCCGGCCGCCGGTAAGTGAGTTCTACCGCCCCAACCTCTGGCCGAACACGCCCGACATACTGAATAATTACCTGCGGGACGGGGGCAGACCTGCCTTCATCGCCAGGCTGGTCCTGGCCGCCACCCTCGGGGCAAACTACGGGATTTACGGGCCCGCCTTTGAGCTCTGCGAAAACCGCCGTAAAGACGAGATAAGCGAGGAATATCTGGACTCAGAGAAATATGAAATTAAACACTGGGACATTGAGCGGCGGGATAGTTTAAAAGGCATTATAAGCCTGGTGAATAAAGCCCGTCGGGAAAACCCGGCACTCCAGAGCGACCGCGGCCTGCGCTTTCATGCCGTGGACAATGACCAGCTCATCTGCTACAGCAAATGCACCCCATACGGTGCCAACGTGGTGCTGGTGGTGGTGAACCTGGACTACCGATATAAGCAATCGGGCTGGGTGGCCCTCTCTCTTGACGAACTGGGGATTGCCCCGGACCAGCCGTACCAGGTACATGACCTCCTCAATGGTGCCATTTACACATGGCAGGGACCGCGCAATTATGTGGAACTCAACCCCAGTAAGCTGCCGGCTCATATTTTCCGGGTGGAAAAAACAGCGCCGGAGAAAGCGAGGCTAACAGAAAATGTCACCTCAAAAAAAGGCATATTTCTGGCAGGACAGTGACCCCCTCTGGTACAAGGACGCCATCATCTACGAGCTCCATCCCCGCGCCTTCTGCGATAGCAACGGCGATGGTATCGGTGACTTTCCCGGCCTGACCGAAAAGCTCAATTATCTACAGGATTTGGGCATTACCGCTATCTGGATTCTCCCCTTCTACCCGTCTCCTCTCAAAGACGACGGCTATGATATTTCCAATTACACCAGCATCCAGTCTGTCTACGGGTCAATAAGGGACTTCCGGCTTTTTCTGCGCGAAGCCGATGCCCGCGGCCTGCGCGTCATCACCGAGCTGGTGCTCAACCACACCTCGGACCAGCACTCATGGTTCCAGCGAGCGCGCCGCGCCAGGAAACAAAGCCGCTTCCGGGACTTCTACGTCTGGAGCGATTCACCGGATAAATACCGGGAGGCGCGGATTATTTTCAAGGATTTTGAGTCATCTAACTGGTCCTTTGACCCCATCGCCAGAGCCTATTACTGGCACCGGTTTTACTCCCATCAGCCCGACCTGAACTTTGATAATGAGCAGGTCCAGAAAACCATCATGAGAACTGTCAATTTCTGGCTGAATATGGGGGTATCCGGGCTGCGCCTTGATGCCGTGCCTTATCTCTTTGAGCGGGAGGGGACTAACTGCGAGAACCTTGAGGAAACCCACACCTTCTTGAAAAAAATGCGTCGCGAGCTTGACCAGCAATTCCAGAATCGCATGTTGCTTGCCGAGGCTAACCAGTGGTCAGAAGACGCCATAGCTTACTTTGGCAATGGGGATGAGTGCCACATGGCGTACCAATTCCCGCTGATGCCGCGCCTGTTCATGGCTATCCGCATGGAGGACCGTTTCCCCATCATTGATATCCTGCAGCATACCCCGGCCATTCCGGACAACTGCCAGTGGGCCCTCTTCCTGCGCAACCACGATGAGCTCACGCTGGAGATGGTAACCGATGAGGAGCGGGACTATATGTACCGGGTGTATGCCTTTGACCTCCAGGCAAGGGTAAACCTGGGCATAAGACGCCGCCTCGCTCCGTTGCTCAACAACGACCGCCGCAAAATAGAACTGATGAATGGGCTTCTATTTTCCTTGCCCGGCACACCGGTGCTCTATTACGGGGATGAAATTGGCATGGGGGACAACTTCTACCTTGGCGACCGAAATGGTGTCCGCACGCCGATGCAGTGGAGCCCGGAGAAGAATGCCGGCTTCTCCCAAGCCAACCCCCAGCGGCTCTACCTGCCACCGATTATTGACCCTGAATATCACTATCAGGCCATCAATGTGGAAAACCAGCAGAACAACCCCGACTCCTTGCTCTGGTGGACAAAGCGCCTGATAGCGCAGAGGAAACGGTTCCGCGCCTTCGGGCGGGGGAGCCTTGAATTTGTCCATACTGATAACAGAAAGGTCCTGGCCTTTATACGTCGCTTCCAGGAAGAGGCCATCCTGGTGGTAGCCAACCTTTCCCGGCTGGCACAGCCTGTCAACCTTGACTTTTCGGCTAATGATGGCGGCAAGATACCCGTTGAAGCCTTCGGACAGTCTGACTTCCCCGCCATCGGGAATTCCCCTTACCCGCTCACCCTAAGCCCCTTTGCCTTCCACTGGTTTTCCCTGGAATCGCGACAGGCGATTGAAATAAGCCCAACGGCGACACCGTCTGAACTCCCGGTACCCGTGCTCCGTATCAGCGGGGGCTGGGCGGACCTGCTTAAACGTGAAATCCAGCCCTTTTTAGGCACAGTGCTGCTCAGCTATATGCGTCAGAAGCGCTGGTTCGGCAGCAAGACGCGCCGTCCCCGGACGGCAAGCATACGGGACTTTGTCAGCATACCATTGAATGGTTCCAGCACCCAGTTTATTTTCCTGAACATAGAATACACCGAGGGCGACCCTGAAACCTACCTTGTCCCAATTGCCTTTGCCTCAGGGGAACGGGCCAGTGAAATAACCAGCAGAGCGCCGCAGTCTGTAATCGCGCGGCTGGAGTCAAAGCGCAGAGGTGAAATTAAGGAAGGCGTCATCTTTGATGCCATGATTGAAAATGATTTCACCGCCATGCTCCTTGAGGCCATAGCCCGGCGCCGACGCTGGAAAGGACAGCAGGGAATGATAGTCGCTTTCCCAACGCGTGTCTTCCGGAAACTGCGGGGACCGGCGGCGGAAACGCTTTCCCAGGCGGTTATGAAGACGGAGCAGACCAACACCTCAATCCTGTACGGTGACCGCCTGATACTCAAACTCCTCCGCCGCATGGAAGAAGGGACAAGCCCGGAACTGGAGGTAGGGCGGTTCCTCACCGAGAAAATGTCTTTCCCCAATGCGCCTCCTGTGGCCGGCGCCCTTGAATACCGCCACCGGTCCATCCCGGAACCGGTGACGCTCGGCATACTTCACGGCTATGTGCACAACGAGGGAGACGCCTGGCGTTATACTCTGGATGAACTCGGCTTCTTCTTCGACCGGGTGCTGGCCCACCCGGAAGTAGCATCGCCGCCGCTGATAAAAGGCTCTTTGTTGGATATTGTTGAAATGAGCATACCACCCGTCGCCGAGGAGACCATTGGCCCCTACCTCACGTCAGCACAGCTACTGGCACAACGAACCGCGGAACTGCACTTGATGCTGGCATCCGCCAGTGTTGATGCCCGGTTCCTCCCGGAGCCGTTTTCCCTCGCCTACCAGCGTTCCCTCTTCCATTCGATGAGAAGTTTTGCCAATCTGGTGCTGCGCCTTCTGCAGCAGCGCTTACCAGGCCTGCCAGATAATACCGCACCTATTGCCAAGGCCATCCTTGATAAGGAAGCCGCCATTACCCAGCGCTTTCAGGAACTCATCAAGCAAAAAATCACTGGCATGCGCATCCGCTGCCACGGCGACTACCATTTAGGTCAGGTGCTCTACACCGGCGATGACTTCTTCATCATTGACTTTGAAGGCGAACCGGCCCGCTATCTCACCGAACGACGTATCAAGCGCTCCCCGCTCAGGGATGTGGCCGGCATGATACGCTCCTTCCATTACGCCGCATACGCTGCGCTGCGCAGCCGGGCCGCCAAGGTACTTAGAGAGGAGGACCTCCCCATACTGGAGGAATGGTCAAAAGTATGGTACCTGTGGGTATCGGTGACATTTCTCAAAGCTTATCTGGAAATGGTCTCTGATTTGCCGATTCTACCAGAATCCAAAGAAGGCAAAAAAGCCCTTCTCGATGCCTACATCATGGAGAAAGCCCTTTACGAGATAGACTACGAACTGAACAACCGCCCAGATTGGGTACATCTACCGCTTCAAGGTGTCCTGCATATACTGGAAGCTGAGGAGTGACATGGGTGCGGATGCAGGACCTCTCCATAAACTCGCCTCTTTCTACGGCGTGCAAACAGCGTATTACAATGTTCTGCACCGGCGGCGACCGGCCTCCCCGGACACGTTGCTCGCCGTCCTGAAAGCCCTGGGTTCACCTCTGGAAAGGCTTAATGACGCCTCATCAGCCCTGCGGGAGCGACAAAAAGAGCTCTGGCAGCGCACCCTTGAGCCGGTGGCCACCGCCTGGGATGGCCGCCTCCCCCCACTCCAGATACGGCTTCCTTCTTCTATGATTGATGCGGCATTAGTCTGCCATCTGAAGATGGAAAACGGCGAGCGCCAGGAGCGGTCATACCTCGCCCGTGAGCTCAAGACCCTGGCAGCTAAGGAAGTGGCAGGGACGAGTTACCAGGTGAAGGAACTCCACCTGAAAGATATACTGCCACCTGGCTACCATCGGCTTGCGCTCCGAATCAAAGGCAAGACGGCAGAAACGCTGGTCATCTCCGCCCCGGCCACTTTATATCACCCACCTGATGCCGCCGCCAGCCGCAGGTGGGGCGCTTTCGCCCCCCTGTATGCCCTCACCAGAAGCAGAGGTTGGGGCAGCGGCGACCTTGCCGACCTTCAAACACTCGTTTCTTGGGTGGGTGGTATGGGTGGCAATATTGTCGGTATGCTGCCGCTGCTGGCCGCTTTTCTGGACGATGCCTCGGACCCGAGTCCGTACATACCGGCCAGCCGGCTTCTCTGGAACGAGTTTTACCTTGACATTACGAGTATACCCGAGCTGGAGAACTGCCCTAAAGCCCGTGACCTTGTAGCATCGGCGTCATTTCAGAAGGAGATTGAGGCGCTGCAAAAGGCGCCTCAGGTGGATTACCACCACATTATGGTAAAGAAACGACAGGTCCTGGCAGAGTTATGCCGGTGCCTTTTCGCCACGCCCTCAAAACGTCGTGAGGCGCTTTTCCGCTTCATAAAAACCAACCCCATCGTTGAGCACTATGCCTGCTTCCGGGCCGCCAGAGAACGGCATGGGCTGTCATGGAAAACGTGGCCGCCGCCGCTTTCGCACGGCGTTATCAGAGAAGGCGACTATGACGAAGAGACAAAACGTTATTACCTCTACACGCAGTGGCTGATACAGGAACAGATGGAGGGCTTGCGCAAAACAGCGCAGGCCAGCAATGTTGCGTTATACCTGGACCTCCCCCTCGGGATTCACCCCGATGGCTATGACACCTGGCGGGAGCGCGATGCTTTCATTTCCGGCATCTCCGCCGGGGCACCTCCAGATACCGTTTTCACCAGAGGACAGAACTGGGGTTTACCGCCGCTGCACCCGGAAAGGATACGGCATCAGGGCTACCGCTACTTCATTGCCTATCTGCGCCACCACCTCAAGTCCGCCAGCGTGCTGCGTATTGACCATGTCATGGGGCTGCACCGTCTCTTCTGCATACCGGAAGGTATGCCCGCCAGCGAGGGCACTTACCTTCGCTACCACCCTGATGAGTTCTACGCAATTTTA
>VGOH01000052.1 GCA_016875955.1 Chloroflexota bacterium | reverse complement strand
GTGAATTAAAGAGCAGAGAGACTTTAAGGAGGCAGTCAAATTGAAAAGGAAAACAATATTCATCATATTTCCTCTCATAGCAGTTATCAGTTTGCTAGTTGCTTGCGCAGCGCCAGCGCCGGCCCCAGCGCCGGCACCAGCACCAGCTCCGGCACCGACTCCAGCGCCAGCGCCGGCCCCAGCTCCGGCACCGACTCCAGCGCCAGCGCCGGCCCCAGCCCCGGCACCAGCTCCGGCTCAACCGGCGGAGGTATTCAGATGGATAACCCAGGATGACAACCCTGCCACTACCATAACCTGGCAGACAAGTGATAAAATCGCCAAGATTGTTGAGAAGGCATCCAACGGCAGGTTCATCATCCAGGCGAATGTGGGCGGTGCCATTGTCCCGGCTGACGCCGAGCTTGAACCGACAAGCAGGGGCGTCCTCCAGGCAGCGAGCAACGGTCCCATCCTGTGGAAGCCCATCCTGCCCCAGGCGCCGCTCTTCAGCACCTTCATCGGCGGTCCCACGGCAATGCAGTACTTCGCCTGGTATCAGGCCGGCGAGGGCTTCACACTGATGAAAGAACTCTTCGCCACCAAGAACCTCAACGTCACCCCCATTGCCGCGTGGGCTTTCCTGCCGGAGGTCTTCCTCTATACCAGCTTCCCGATAACAAAACTGGATGACGTCAAGGGTAAGAAAATGCGCCTCCTCGGCGATGAAGCGGTCATCTTCGGCAAGCTGGGCGTTTCCGCCGTCTCCACACCGAGCGCAGAAATCTACCAGGCAATGCAGAGGGGCGTCATTGACGGCTTCCAGCACAGCAACCTCGTTACCGACGAGTCAATGGGCTTCCATGAGGTCGCTAAGTATGCCTACATGGGTCCTACCCGCCAGGCAACTGACATGTATATCCACTATGTCAATAACGCTGCCTGGGCAAAACTGCCGGACGACCTGAAGCTGATACTCGTTGAGGCCAGCTGGGCTGAGGGCATCAATATGCATTCCTCCCAGCTAGTCAAAGCCCTGACGGTTGCCAAAAAGTGGCAGGATGCCGGAGTGACGGTTGAGCCAGTTCCAGCTTTCTTTGAGGAAGCAGTGGTCAAGAGCGCTCTGGAGTTCTATGCTGAAATGAAAGCAAAGGACGCTTTCTACGCCAAGGTTTACGATGCACTCCTCAACTACGGCAAAGCAGTAGACCAGAGTTTCCCGAGACTCTAACCACGGAATGTCTTGCCCCTGCCCCGAGGGTGTACCCTCGGGGCAGGGGAATTTCGGTAAAAAGGGATTTTAGAGGATGAAGAAAGTATTCCGCATTATTGATGCCATAAGCGACCGTACGGGAATCACGGTGCAATGGCTAAGCGTTGCCCTCGTCGCCATCATTTCTTATGAAACCATCATGCGTTACGTCTTCAGTATCAGCTCGCTCTGGGAGTATGAGACCGTCTCCATGATGGGCGCAGCCATGTACGGGCTTTCCTTTGCCTACGTGATGCGCCATAAATTGAATGTCAGGGTTGACGTTATCTATTCTCACCTTTCCCGAAGAGCACAGGCCGCCGTTGATAGTGTAGGAATGCTGATAGCATTTTTCCCGGTGATGGCTCTCGTAGCGATTACGTCAGTGCAGATGGCACTGCGGGCACTTGCCATTGATGAGAGGTCAGCGGTCACTGGCTGGTACCCACCTGCGGCTCCCCTGCGGATTGTCCTGGCAGCGGGGTTCATCTTGCTTTTGCTCCAGGGAGTCATTGTGTTTGTGAGGGAAACATACTATTTGATAAGGAATAAAGCCTATGAGTAATTTCAGCCCGGAGCTGGCTACCATCTTAATGATGGGGGGAATCCTCGTCGGGCTGCTCACCGGCTTTCCGGTGGCGTTCATTTTCGGTACGGTAGGCATTGGCGTCGGTGTCCTCTTCTTTGGCACCGGAATCGGCGAGGTTATCTACTCCCGCATGTACGGCATGATGATAGAATACGTCCTGCTTGCTCTGCCGCTCTTTGTATTCATGGGGGTGATGCTTGAAACCTCAGGCATCACCGAAAGGCTGTATGAGGCGCTTTACCTCTGGCTGGGCGGACTGCGCGGCGGCCTGGCAATCGTCACCATCCTCATTGGCACCATTCTTGCCGCCTGCGTTGGTATCATTGCTGCCTCCATCACCATGCTGGCGCTGGTCGGTCTGCCGGCGATGATGAAGCGCGGCTATGATAAAAGCTTGGCCACAGGGGCCATCTGCGCAGGGGGGGTGCTGGGCATTCTGATTCCGCCCAGCATCATGCTGGTCATCTATGGACCCACGGCAGGCGTCTCAGTAGGCAAGCTATTTATGGGTGCATTCATACCTGGTTTCATCCTTTCCACACTTTACATGTCCTATGTTGCAATACGATGTTATTTCCAGCCACATCTCGGCCCTTCGATACCGGCTGAAGAACGGAAAGTACCGCTGGCCACCAAACTGGGCAAACTGGCTCAAGCAGTTCTGCCTCCGGTGATCCTCATCTTTTCCGTTCTCGGCGTGATTTACCTGGGCATTGCACCGCCCACTGACGCTGCTGGCATGGGGGCGCTCGCGGCCACTCTGCTGGCTGTCGTTTACCGCCGCTTCACCTGGAGAGGGCTGGTCTATGTAGCCTATCAGACTATGAAAACTAGCGGCTTCATCTACCTCATCATCACCATGGCAGTTGCCTTTACCAGCGTCTTCATTGCCGCCGGGGCTGGCGATGTCATGAAGAACCTGATTCTGAGCACCCCGGGCGGCAAGTGGGGCGCGTTTATTGTCGTCCATTTTATCTTCTTCATCCTGGGCATGTTTGTAGAGTGGATTGGCATCATATACATCATGGTGCCCATCGTGACACCGGTCGGTCAGGCACTCGGATTTGACCCGGTCTGGTTTGCCGTCATGCTGTGCGTCAACCTGCAGATGGCATTCATGACCCCGCCGGTTGCCTCCGCCATCTTTATCCTGCGCGGCGCCTGCCCCAGAGAATATGATATCCGCATGGTTGATATCATCAGGGGCGTTATCCCTTTCGTTATCCTAGTTATGGTAGGGCTGGCACTGTGCACCATCTTCCCACAGCTTGTCACCTTTCTGCCCAGCACAATGATAAGAGGCTAGAAAGCTGGTGGCACTAACTTAAGACATGGTATCATTTATGAGACACGTCATGAGGAGGCAAAATTTATGACACATGAAGTTCATAAGGTGGTGCGGGAATCTGGCGGACGGCGTATTATCATTGCCGATTCAGCGACCTCAGTTACAGAGGCAAATAAAAATGACATTGTCGTTGACGGCTCACACTGCGGCGCCAATATCGCTTCCGACTATATACTTCCGAGCGGTGCCCGTGGCATGATCGGCAATGATGCCGGCATCGGTCTGGAGAATGCCGGGATAGCCAGCCTGAAAATCCTTGAGGAGCACGGCATCCCGGCGGCAGCCGTGGCTGCCATGTCCGCTGAAATCGGCGTTGGCCAGTCAACTTACAGTGATGGCGTCATATCCACGGTCAACGCCGTGGCCAAAAAGATGGGCGTTGCCGTTGGTATGACCACCAAAGAGGCAGCCAATAAAATGCTGGCAGGCGTGTTAAAACGACGGGGATAATAACATTGAACGAAGGGAGGTAACCATTGGCTGGTAATATAACTGTAATAAAGAAGTCTGGAAACCGTAAAATAGTCGTCGCTGATTCTGCGGCGGCTATGGACGAGAGAAGCAAGGGCGATGTCTTTGTTGACGGCTCTCATTGCGGGGTAAACGTTGGTGAAATGACCATCAACAGTGGCATGGGAGCGATGATTGGCAACGATGCCGGGATGGGAAAGAATGATGCCGGTATCGTCGCCCTCAAAATGTGCGATGAGCGTGGCATCCCCGCGGCCGCGGTGGCGGCGAGGTCGGCCAAGATTGGCTCCGGCATGAGCACGTATGAGCAGGGTAAAATATCCGTAGCCAATGAGACCGCCAAAAAGATGGGTGTGCGCGTAGGCATGTCCGCCAAAGAGGCGGCCGATAAAATGCTGCAAGCTCTGGCCAAAAGCTGAAACAGGTATTTTGGCAGTACCGGGCCGCTGATTGTGTTTCCGGGGTACGGTATAATAAAGGATGATACCCGCTGGTAGAGCTGAACCTGACTCAACTAACCGGTCATTCAAACCATCATCATTCCCCATATCAGCACCCAAGGAATAGGCACAGAGATTCCCCTGTGATGAGCCCAGGCACGAAATTTACCGGGGATTTTATTACGGGCAACAGGCTTGAAATAACCGAAAGTGAATATTTGGAGGAAAGGGGGTAAAACAGTATGAAAGCACTGGTGAAAACAAGCGAAGCCATAGGATTCGAATACAAGGATGTCGATGTGCCCAAAATCGGGCCCAAGGACGTCCTGGTCAAGATTATGGGCACCACGATATGCGGCAGCGACATCCACGCCTATCATTCATCACCCAATATCATGAAAATGTTCCAATTACCCATCGTTGTCGGCCATGAAACCTGCGGCGAGGTGGTGAAAGTGGGCCAGTACGTGACCAGCATAAAAAAGGGCGACCTCATCTCACCCGAGCCACATATATTCTGCGGGGAATGTTATTATTGCCAGAACGGTGCCGCACTCAACTGCCTGAACATGGGCCTTCTCGGCCACACCATCGGCGGGGCCTTTGCCGAGTATATGGCGGTGCCTGCCCACGTCTGCTGGAAACATCCACCAGGCATCTCCTACGAACTCGGTGCCATCCACGAGCCCATTGGCGTGGGAGTCCATAGCATAATGTCCGGACCGATTAACGGTAAAAGCGTGGCAGTTTTTGGCTGCGGTCCCATAGGCATGTTCGCTCTCGGCGCCGCCCGGGTTTTCGGGGCTACCAAAATGTTTGGCATTGAAGTGGCACCAAAACGCATCGCCATGGCGCGCCAGCTCTTCCCCGATGCCACCATCATCAACCCCAGAGAGCAGGACCCGGTCAAGATTATCATGGACGCCACTGGCGGCTTCGGCGTGGACGTATCAATAGAGCTCAGCGGCAGCGCTGACGCCACCAGGCTATGCTTTGACGTGCTGAAGCGCGAGGGCCGGGTAAGCCTGGTCGGTGTGCCCCCGGGACCAATTGAGTTCAACTTCCATCCCAATATCATACTCAAGGAGGCCACAGTTCGAGGCGTGTTCGGACGTGAAGTCTGGCAGACCTGGTGGCAGCTTAGAGCCATGCTGGATACGGGCCGCTTTGACCCGCTGCCAATTATAACCCACCGCTTCCCGCTGGCTGAATATGAGAAAGCGTTTAAGCTGGCCCAGAGCGGTGAGGCGGGAAAGGTACTTTTAATCCCGTGATGGGGCGTGGGCGATACACCGTTTAAGGCGATTATCGCTTCTCCACACTATCTTAAGGAGGTGGAGCTATGGGAGAACGTTTAAAAGACAGGGTAGCCATTGTCACCGGCGCCGGCTCAATTCTGGCGGGGACGGGCAACGGCAAAGCGACGGCTGTCGTCTTCGCCCGGGAAGGTGCCAGAGTCATGGCGGTGGACTATAAAATTGAGGCTGCTGAGGAAACCAGGCGCCTCATTGAAAAGGAAGGCGGCACCTGTATCTCTTTCTATGCCGATGTTTCCAAAGCCAGCGATTGCCAGAAAATGGTGGAGGCTTGCGTCAAGAAGTTCGGCCGACTTGATATCCTGCACAATAACGTGGGGATGGGTGGCTATGGCGGGCCGGTGGAGCTGCCGGAGGAGACCTGGGACAAGACCATGGATATCAACCTGAAGAGCATGTATCTCACCTGCAAGTACGCCCTGCCCTACATGGAAAAACAGGGCAGCGGTGTCATCATCAACATATCTTCGCTCAGTGCCATCAGGTGTCAGCCAGCGCCGGCCCTCGCCTACTCCGTCTCCAAAGCCGGTGTCATTGCCCTCACCCGTGAGGTGGCCATCCAGTATGCCAGCAAGGGGATACGCTGCAACGCCATTCTGCCCGGCCTCATGAAGACGCCCATGGTTGAGTATTACAACCCGGATGCTTACGGCAATGGGAGCGTTGAGCTGATGTGGCAGCGGCGTGATGCCATGTGCCCCACCGGCAAGCAGGGTGAACCCTGGGACGTGGCCTATGCTGCCCTGTTTCTCGCCTCTGATGACTCCAAGTATATTACCGGGACGACCTTGCTGGTAGATGCCGGTCTTTGCCAGACTCAGCGGTCATGGTCGTCGGAAAAGAAATAGTCAACGAGACAGGAGGATGCCAAATGGGAGATAGACTGAAAGGGAAAGTGGCCATAGTCACCGGCGCCGGTTCCGTTCTTCCCGGATGGGGCAACGGCAAAGCGACGGCTGTCGTCTTCGCCCGGGAAGGCGCCAAGGTCATGGCGGTGGACTATAAAATTGAGGCTGCAGAGGAAACCAAAAACATTATAGACAAGGAAGGCGGTGAGTGCATTACCTTCCGCGCCGATGTCTCCAAAGCGAGCGATTGCCAGAAAATGGTGGAGGCATGTATTAAGAAGTACGGTCGCATTGACATAGTGCACAATAATGTGGGCATCGGACAGTGGGGCGGCATTGTTGCGACCGAGGAAGAGACCTGGGATAAGGTGATGACAGTCAATGTGAAGAGCATGTTCCTCACCAGCAAATATGTCATCCCCCACATGTTGAAGCAGGGAGGAGGCTCCATCACCAATATAGCTTCCGTGGGCGCCATCCGGTTCACCCTGCCCAATTGTGCCTACGCGGCTTCAAAGTCGGCGATTATCGCTCTCACCAGGGACATTGCCCTTGAGTATGCCAGCAAAGGCATCCGCTGCAATGTCATCCTGCCCGGGCTGATGAAGACCCCTCAGGCCCAGTACTACAACAAGGATGCCTGGGCGGGGGGTGATATAGAGGAAATGTGGCGGCGCCGTGATGCCATGTGCCCCATGGGCCGACAAGGTGAAGGCTGGGATACTGCCAATGCCGCCCTGTTCCTTAACTCCGACGAGGCCAAATACATCACGGGAACTACCTTGCTGGTCGATGGCGGTATCTCGCAGACAATCAGGTCTTGGTAACAAGTGAGGGAAGTTTTTGACCTCTCTCAGCGGCCAGTTTTACATTCTGAAAATGGGTATTATATAAATAATTTGGGGCTAATTGAAATGTGCCGGGGAAAAGACTCGGCGTCAAGGACTGCTTCGGCCAATCGGGTACTCTGCCGGAACTGAAAGAGGAATACGAGTTATCCACCCGACACATCGCCCAGACGGTCGGGGAAATAGTCAAGAAAAAATATTCTGAAGCCCTCTCTACCTCGTTTAATAAAGGAGGCACGATGAAAAAGCTCGGTTTTATCGGCCTAGGCAATATGGGCAAGGGGATGGCCTTGAACTTGGTCAAAGCCGGCT
>VGOH01000051.1 GCA_016875955.1 Chloroflexota bacterium | reverse complement strand
CACGATGGCAGCGACGATTTCCTCAAAGTCGAGAGTCCCCTGCGGGTAGCGCAGCGGCAGGTGTTGTTGTTTTCCCTCTGTTCCGCGATTGGACAGGTGGAAGCAGCGGATACAATCGCTATACTCCCTGATGTCGGCCAGCACCTCGGCCTGGGGCTTATGCAGGTGGGCCGTGTCGTAGCAGGCGGCGTGGTGCTCCCGTCCCTTCGGCAGGCCCAGGGCACTGCCCCGACAGAAGGCAGCAATGCCTTCGATGCCCGACAGAAACCGCCGTCGGCCGCTGAACGTCTCCCAGCACAGCGTCACCCCGGCCTGAGCCAGCAGCGGGTCCACCGCTGCAGTGATCTTCCCCTCCACCTCTTCGAGCCGGGCGTTGGTGGGGTGGGCCACGATGAGCGAGCAGCCCAGCCCCTGGGCGATGGAGATCGTCTTGCGCAACACCTGGATGAACGTATCAAACTCAGTGATGCGGGCCTGAGCCGCATGCACCGAGGTGGCTCGCAGGGGCAGCCTGGAGAAGGGAGCCAGCACCTTCTCCGTCGTCACCTCTTGCAGGAACAGCTCAGGCTGGTAGAAAGCCACCTCCACACACCCCACTTTGGTGTAGCTGGCCAGGGCCTGGTACCAGTTGTAGTCTCCGCGTTCCGGGTAGGAGACGCGGACAGCGACGTGAGTAGACAAGATCACCTCCAGGCAGCGGGTGGGGGAAACCGCGGACTGGCAGGATTTAACGGACCGGGATTAACGGATTAAGCGGCCTGGGTCGAGAAGGAATCCGTGAATCCTGTGCATCCGTGTTGTTTTTCGGGCAACAGATGGCCTTCGGCGGAGCGGATAAACGGATGGATCCAGCCGTCAGCTATCGCTTATCCGCTGCCGATCCGTTGCGCTATATCCGCTCGTAGTAGCTGAAACCCTTGCTGGACCGGACCAGACGATAGGGCAGCACAACGCTTTTGCGCACCCGATCTTTCCCCACCACGATTTTCTCGTCGGTATAGATATTGGCCTTGGTGAAGGTCAGGCTCTCTCCCCAGTCGTCCATCATCTGTATGAGCCCGGCCACAAAAGCTCCCGTCGCCTGACCACCCACCTGGGTGCCCTGGATGTATACGCCATCCATCGGAACGAAGCCATCTGGCAATTTCTCTACTTCACGCGGCGCTGCCATCAATTGGAAGAAACTTCCCCGTTTGCCAAAGTAGTTGACCTGTGTCAGCAGCATCGTCAACTCATGTACCCACTCCTCGGCCACACTGAAAGCCAAAGCCACCATTCCCTCCAGTTGAGCGTACTCCCGGAAAGCGATGGTACGACCCATTGCCTCCTCGGCCTCCTCTTTGCGCGTGGGTTTGAGGATTTTAGCAAACAGGTTGGTAACGACCACCCGTTCCGGCGGACGGACGGCGATAGAGAGCTCTTTAATCCAATCAAAGGCCGTCTGGCCTGTCGCTAACCCGTTGGTGCGGATCGCCACGTCCAGAAGAGCAGTGCGAATGGCGAATGGCGTAGGCAAGAACAGCGTCTTCGCGCCGGAGGACGTGGCCATCCCCGATCGAAACGAGAACAGGGTAACTGGCTGGTATTCGGCGATGAGCCACATCGTTATCACCTCCTACCAGGCCAGCTTGTAAGGCTCTGTGCTCTTGATGAGCCCTTTCATCACCTCGGCGAACTGGCCCATGGAGTCAAAGCGGTGGACGGCTATGGCCCCAGGCTTTAGGCCATTCAGGGCCCCGGCTACTCGTTCCACTTCCTGGCGATAATCTTCATCCAAGGGGCTCAGGGCCGGAGCAGGCATTACCTGGTTGGTCACGCTCACCACTCCCTCGAATTCCACGATGTGCGGGTTCTGTGTACCGCGCATGGCCCCATTGGGCTCGATGAAGGTGTAGAGGATGCTCTCCATGAAAGCCAGGTACCGCCGCTCCCGCTCATCGTCAGGTATGGGGTACTGCTGAGAGATGTCGTTAAAGCCAATGCGGGCCATTTCGAAGTTAGTGACGATGGCATACACGCCGGAACTGGCCGGGCGATGGAAGATAGCTTGCTGTTGGGCTTCTTCCGGTCGCTCACCACGTTCTGCTGCGTAGCGCACATGGAAGTAGCTCTCAGTGGTGGTGTAGTCTGGCACGCCGACCACCCAGCCAAATTCGGCTACCGATTTGCGAGGGATAGAACGAGGCATCTTGGCAATCAAGTTGCCCTCCATGTCATCCAAGGCACAATGCTTCAAAAGTTCGTCAATGACGGTGCTGTCCTGACGGGGCAGGGCACCCATAAAGTCAGGATCGTCCAGGATGCGACTGGCGCTGAACTTCTGGCAGCCCTGACACAGAGGCAGTTTCCCCTTCGCCAACAAGTACAGGTGTTCGGCCTGGATGTGCTTGAACATGTCCCCGGACACAGCGTTGACGGTGGCTAGCTTGTACTCACCGCTAGCCTGGTCCCGGTAGACCACGTTCACCATCCGCGTGGCAATCTGGTTCCCCTCACCTCCCTCGTTGTTCAGGGAGTGCATGTCCAGAATAGCCCGTCCGCAGATGGAAAGGGAATAAACGGCTTGTTTCTCACTCATTTCTGTTCCTCCTCTTCTCTTGGTTCTCTGGCATAGCCAAAGGCTATCAGCAGGTTGCCGACAGTGGTGGCTCCGTACCTGTCCACCAGACGCACGACGTCCTCCACATCGGTGGTCAGGATGTTCTTTCGGTACTGTCTCCCGGTCTTCTCGTAGACACGGGCATTCTCGGCATTGTAGCTTTGCATGAACTCACTCAGGGCAGCTATGAACTCATCGCTGTAGAGGGCCTTGCGTTTGAGTTCTTGCCCCAGGCCGTAACGGATGTCATACTCGCTCTCGCCTCGTCCTCGATATTGAGGGATGATCGTGCTGCGGCGGATGGCCTCAGCAATGTTGCGAAAGCCTGGGGTCTCTATAATGGGCGCTAGTGGCTCGTTGCTTTTCATAATCAACACCTCCAGGTTTTTAGTGGTGAACGGCCTCACCCAGTAGCGCTCTCGATCTAATTCTCGCATCAGGAATGGGCCATAGGCGGCGGTGAAGTCGAAGAACGCCTCCCACTTCCCGCCGGATAGGAAATCCCGATAGTAGACCAGCAGGTCGTATCCTCCTTTCTCCTCGTCAATGTTCCGAATGATATTTTCGTGCTCCTCGATCACCTCCTTGTAAGTGTTTACGTCATCTGGCGACTGTACCCGCATCCAGCGGGGCAACTCGATAAAGGATAGGTTCATCACTGCCGAAGCCTGGCCCAGGCTCTTGTAGTAAGCCACATACATCCCGGCCACAAAGTTCTCTGGCCCTTGCCCCAACAGTTCAGCCAGCAGATCCTTTCCTTGTTCCGCCTCGCACCAATTCAAGAAACACTTGGTGTAGCGCAGAGCAGCCAGGATGTCCATCTTTACTGCCGTATCGTTCCACAGAGCCTCTTGGAAGGCCGCCAGGACAGCATCGTTGGCTCCCAGGCGCATGCTCACCGGCGCCAGGGCATAGGTCTTGCGGTCATCAGTGCCTTGCACTCGGCGGGGTACGGCGCAGTGATACATCCCCACCGCTTTGAGATACTCCAGCAGCCAAAAGGATTTGATGTTGCCCATCTCCAGGCGGCTAGACTTGGGTTCGTTCTGCCCCTTACCTTGGCTGGGGTTGAAAAGTTGGAGCAGGGTAGCGTCGCTCTTGACATCTACTCCCAGTTCCTTCATTCGTTTGCGCCAGGCATTTTCCACAGCCTCAACGTCCACATCCGGAGCAGCGAACAGCATCAGAATATGGCGCAGGTTCTCGGCGAAATAAGGGGCCAGAGTTTGCCAGCGTAGGATCAATCCGTTGTACGAGCCCAGGGCCTGCATCCGTCGCTCCCCCACCCAGGCGAAGAGAGAAAACTGGGGGTGCGGTTTTGCTTGCGCGGCCTGCTCCTGGGGCATTTTCTCCCGCACATCTTGGGGGATCTGGATGTATTGTCGGAACTTATCCCATTCCTGCTGATAGTCCACGATCATAGAAGCAGGCAGGCTTGCCAGGGCCTGCGGATCAGCCCGGCCAGTCTGGATATACGGAGTCAGGGTTTGAAAAGGGGCGTTGTCTACCCATTCTTGTTGCAGCGGATGGCTGAGTTCGACAGCATAGTAGGCACCCTGATCGCGCAGGCGTACCCAGTGATCACCCTCTGCGAAATGAGCCAGCACGCTGTCCAAGAGCGTCGCTAGGCCGTAGGCCGCGAAGACATCGGCGAAAGTGCCAGTGCGCTTGTCCACGCAGTAAGTAGATCGATACATTCCTCCTCCTTCGTCACCAATTCATAAGAGAGTTAGTTGACAAAAAGCGCGATTGGTGGTATGATGATATTGGATTTTGACGTTCGTTGAGCCAAATAGGGCCAGGCAGAACTGTTGGACTTGAGGCAGGTAGGAGGCTGGTAACGACCAAGCCCTACGGACATTGTCCCAGGTAGCGAAAGGGAAGTTTTCACGAAAGGCATCAAGAATGGTGTCGAATTTGGTTCCGGGGCCGACCCGTTCAAATCGAACCCGGAGGACGTCGGCATCTACGGTGATACGACTATAACCTATCATTGTGTCTACCTCCAGTATTTTGAACCTATAGATAGCGTATTTACAGTATAACACAAGACAGGCAATTTGTCAAATGTGCTTTCACTACCTTCTGCCACAGCACATGACCCGCAGCTAGGGTACTGAAAGATAGACAGCGTATTTCTCAATTAACCGAGGCCTTTCGATCCGTTCAAGGATACTTGCCTCGGTTTTTCTTTTCCGCCTTTCCGATTCTCTCCTTTTTATCTTCTCAATGAACCCTGGTCTGCCAGTCGGAGAGCCCGCACGATGAGAAAGTAAGCCAGTAGTTCGTCCCTGCTATCCGGTTGCACCAGAAGGCCAGTGATCGGTTGGTGTTTCTTGCTCGGCTCTAGCGCCTGGCTGACCTGCTCGCTTCCCTTCACGCCTACCAGAACCTGGGCCAGTGTGGGCCGGGCGGCGTGATGCAAAGAGAAATCCTTATAGCTGTCCGCCTGTGGTGAGTGGTGCCGGGCAATGGCGGTGAAGATGGCTTTCAGCAGCTTCAACGCAGGATCGCCCGGCCCTGGCGCTCCCAAGAGTTGGTGCAACACTTTGAGCACGGCCACTGCGCTCTCGGCGGCGTGTGGTGGACGAGAGCCGGGCATCTTGGCTTCGGCGGCCTGGTGACGGGGGTCGTCAGGGTTGTAATCCGTGTGGGCCACCATGTAATCGCCCGCCACAGGCGACCCGATCCGCTGTTGCCACTCGTGAGCCCATCCCTGCCAACGCCGATCCATCTTGCCCACATCGTGCAAGGCGATGGCCAGACGAACGGCGCGTTCCAACGAGCCTGCCGGCAGGCCCATTTGTTGCTCCAGCCGGGCAGCGGGATAGGCAAGCTCCCAGGACAACCGATCCTGGTGAAAGTCCAGCATCTTTTGGATGTGTTCCTGGTAGCTTTCCCGACGATACCCCCGTTGCCGCTCTGCACTTACGCTGGCTGGCTGGCCTTTCAGGGTCGGCGAGCAAAAGTCTCCACCGGGGGCGAAACGGAAGCCGACATTGCTGTCGTATCGGGCCAGACGGGGGTTGACCACGTGAAGAGGCGAATAGCTCAGACTCCGCTGATCATCCACGGAAATCCATTCATAGCGAACCGGGCGGTCTTCACCTTCCTCACTATCTTTCTCCCTGGGATACTTGAGCAGCCAGGTAATCTCGTCGTTGGGCAGTTCTGCTTCTTGCCATTCCTTGAACTGCCCATGCAGCGTGCCAAAGAATAGTGAAAAGCCTTCTAGGTCATAGGGATTTTCAATCACCGTTGGGTTCGGATGCACCAGCACAGTGACGGAATCGTCTTTACGGATCAGTTCTCGAGCCAATCCCATCTCTTGTTGCCCAATGGCTTTATTCATCTCATTGCGATGGGCATAGCGGGCCTGTTCCAGACCATCCAACATCCGGCCATCGGCCTCAGCGTGGACCAGGTTCACTAGGCGTTGCTCGGCCATGAAATCCATGTTCTCTCCGGCAAACGAGGGCAAAGCTTCCCAAGTCTTCCTCGATAAAGTTGCCTGTTCGCCAAGGTAGGGGGCATAATTCAGCTCACCTTTTCGGTTCAGAGGCACCTGGTAAACGTAGATATCGCCCTTCTCGTTCTCGAAGCGGGCACAGCGGCCAGCTCGTTGCAGGATTGCACTGGCAGGAGCCACCTCGGTGTGCATGACCTCACAGGTATATCCAGCCCCACCTCAATGACCTGCGTAGCCACCAGGATGACATTGCCGGCCTTCTCTCTGTCCTTGCCAAAGAGACGACGTACATTGTCTTCCTTTTCCCGCCGATGTTCTCTAAGGAATCGGGAATGAAGCAGAATAACCTGGATGCCTGAGTCGGCCTGGGTGCTTAGTTCTTCGAAGAGGTTCTGGGCCCGCTCCACCGTGTTGCAGATGGCAATGGAGCGGGTGCGATGATGCTGTAACACAGCCCCGGCTGTAAGTGGCGCATCTACCCGATGAAACCATCGCTTCTTCTCCTTTTGTGTGGGGATTCTTTGAAGCTCGTCATCGCTGACGGTGACCACTTCGGCATCCAGTAAAGAGGCCAGCCGGTTGAGCATCTCCCTGGAAAAGGTAGCTGTCATCAGGACAAAGGGCGTGACCCCCTTTAGTGTGCGCAGCATCTCCAAGGTGGTGGGTAGGGTTGAATCTGGATCCAGCAAGTGGAACTCGTCAAAGACCAGGTAGGAGGAGACCAATGCCCCTGCATTCACGTTGCCCTGGCGTAGGCTCAAGGAGTAAGGGATATTCAGGAAGCTGGAGAGAATCTGGTCAATGGTGGCAAAGGTAATCTCGCCTTCCAGCCGCCGATCATCTTGCTGCTCTCCAGTTTGCAGGCGAGCGTCCAGGCCAGCGTGCCGCTCATCCTTTTTCAGGTCATCCCAGAAGCTTCGGGCCAGCACCCGCATAGGCACGCAGTAGAGCAGCTTGCGAGGGAAATCAATCCTTTCTCTCCGGGCCAAGAGATACGGGAATAGCGCTGCCTTGGTTTTGCCTGAACCGGTCGGGGCTTGCAGGATCACATTTTGCCCGGCCAGAAGATGCTCTGCAGGCTCTGTTTGAAAACGCCCGTAAGGGCTAAGTGCATTGAAGATGGTGGCAAAGGATTCATCCATCGTCCGTCTCCTTATATCCAAACCACTCCCCCACCACCCTGTCTACTTTCTCCCCTCACCCCATCAAACCGCCCATCCAACACGAACTTCCAGGCCCGCACCTCCTCGCCCAGGGTGACGAAGGTGGGGTCGGTGATGCCGGCTTCGATGGCGGTGCGAATGCTATCTCGGATGCGGCCGGCCATGCGGCTCAGCAGG
>VGOH01000050.1 GCA_016875955.1 Chloroflexota bacterium | reverse complement strand
ATACGCTGGTCAACAACGCCGGCGTCAATATCCGCAAAATGCCCGAAGAATATACCGTCGAGGAGTGGGACTGGATACTGGGCATCAACCTGCGCGGCGCCTTCCTCTGCGCCAAAGCGGTCTATCCGGCCATGAAAAAAGCCGGCGGCGGCAAAATCATCAGCATCGGCTCCATGACCTCCCTTTACGGCCTGCCCAGGGTCTTATGCTACGCCTGCAGCAAGGCGGGCATAGTCCAGATGACATACACTCTGGCGCTCGCCTGGGCCAAAGATAATATCCAAGTCAATGCCATCCTGCCCGGCTGGATTGACACGCCACTGACCGTGTCCGCGCGCAAGGACTTCCCCGGCCTGGACGACTTCGTGCTGGACCGGGTGCCGGCCGGACGCTGGGGAGTGCCGGGTGACTTCGCCGGCGCCGCCATCTTCCTGGCCAGCAAGGCTTCGGACTTCGTTACCGCCGAGTATATCAAGGTGGATGGCGGTTTTGCCCAGAGCACCAACACCGTTCACCCCTCTGCCCCCTAGCCACTTATCATAAAAGCGCGACCAAAGCAAAGGAGGATAATGAAAATGGCATTCGGTAGCGGAAAATATACCTATGAACTGGTTGACGGGTGGGCAAAGCTGCCTGAAGGATGGTCATTTCTGGACGTCGGTGGTATCTGTATCGACGCTAAGGACAGACTGTACATCCTGAACCGCAGCGAACGCCCTATAATTGTTCTCGACCGTGAAGGTAACCTGCTCAACTCGTGGGGTGAGGGCTTCTTCAACCGCGCTCACGGCAGCTGCATCGGCCCTGACGGCAATATCTACTGCACCGACGATAGAAACCACATCGTCGCCAAATTCACCACGGAGGGCAAGCTGCTCATGATGCTGGGCACCCAGGGACAGGCTTCGGACTCGGGTTATCTGCGGACCTGGGACTTCTGGGAGAGCCTGGCTCGAATCCAGCGCGGCGCCCCACCGTTCAACCGGCCCACCGGCATTGCAGTTACCAAAACAGGCGATATGTACATCGCTGACGGTTACGGCAACGCGCGGGTGCACAAATTTTCCGCGGATGGCAAACTGCTCTTCTCCTGGGGAGAGCCCGGCGGTGCCCCGGGACAGTTCCGCCTCCCCCACAACATCTGGCTGGACAGGCAGGAGCGCGTCTGGATTGCGGACCGCGAGAACAGCCGAATACAGATTTTCAACGCCAAGGGCAAATTCATCACGGAATGGACTGATGTCATCCGCCCCACCCACGTTTTCATCGATAAGGAGGACACGGTCTACATCTCTGAGCTGTGCCTGCGGGTGAGCATCTTCACCATTGACGGCAAGCTTATCACACGCTGGGGCAACGAGGGCAAGGACAAGGAGACGGCGCTTTTTCATGCGCCGCATGTCATCGCCGTTGACTCTCGCGGCGATTTATATGTCGGCGAGGTGTCCAAGACCAGCGCCGGCGTTGACAAGGGCTCCCGAACGATACAGAAGTTCGCCCGCCGGAAATAGACGGGCAGCTCAAGGAGGAAACCATGTTTGACATCGTTGCCTTTGGTGAGGTTCAGCTGAGGCTGGCCACTAAAAACTTTGAGCGACTTGAGCAGGCGACCTGCCTTGATGTGAAAATAGGCGGCGCCGAGCTTAACGTCATGGTCACCCTGCAGAGGCTGGGGCTGAAAACCTCATACGTGACCCGCCTGCCCAATAATCCGCTGGGCAGGATGGTGCAGAATAAAGCCAGAGAACACGGCGTGGATACCTCACACGTTATCTGGTCGGACGGAGACCGGCTTGGCGTTTACTTCCTGGAGTTCGGCGCGCTGCCCCGCCCCAGCTCCATCCTCTATGACCGGGCCAACTCGGCAATTTCCAGAATACAGCCCGGGATGATTGACTGGGAAAATGTATTTTCAGAGGCCAAGGCCTTCCACGTCAGCGGCATCACCCCGGCCCTCAGCCCCAGCTGTCTGGCCGCCACCAGCGAAGCTCTGAGCAAGGCCCGTGAAAAAGGGCTGCTGGTCAGCTTTGACCTCAACTACCGGGCTAAATTATGGAGCCAGGAACAGGCCAAGGCCGGGCTATCGCCATTGATGCAATACGTGGACGTGCTGGTCACCACGGAGGAGGATACGAAACGGGTCTTCCAGATTGAGGGCAAGGACTGGAAAGATGTCGCCCGGAAGCTGGCCGATACCTTCGGCTTCAAGATAGTCGCCATCACCCTGCGGGAAAATATCACCGTCTGGCGCAATAACTGGACGGCCATAGTCCTCGCCGATGACCAGATTTATGAGGACCGGACATATGAGGTTGAGGTGGTGGACCGGGTGGGCAGCGGTGACGCCTTTGCCGGCGGCTTCCTCTATGGTTACCTTAGCGGCAAAGGTATTGAGGCTTCCCTGAAATACGGTAACGCCGGTGCAGTGCTGAAGCACTCCTGCCCGGGCGACCTGGCCTGGTTCACCCTGGAAGAGGTGGAGAAGCTGCTCGCGGGCAAGGGCGACCTAAGGATAAGCCGCTGATTATAAAATAATACCAGCGTTAATTGCCGCGCCCCCGACCAGTTACCGGTATTTCCTCCTCAACGGCACCGTTTCTGACGCCGTATATCCGGTCATGTATATTGATGGCCAGGGTGGCGTTGTTGGGCACAATCTCCAGGCGTTCGCCCAGGCGCAGCTTTTTCCCCGGCTCCTTATAGAATAAAAGGCCTATCTCGGCGGAGAGACGCCCGAACCAAAGGTCGGGGCGCCCCTGAACCGAGCCGTAGCTCAATCTTCCCTGCCACCAGAAATCGGGGCTTTCACGGAAGTCAAAAAGGGAATCACTGCCGAAGGTTTTAAAACCAGCGTCGATAACGGCAAAGTCATCATGCACCGTGCTCATCACGGAGGTCAGCACAGTTACGGCACATGCCTCCCGGGTGTTGCCGCCCGACTTCATATAACGGAGGTCACCGATGTAGAATGCCCCGGGGTGAATCTCGGTCAACTCGGGGAACCTGCCTTCCTTACGGAAACGGCATGTGGAAGGAAAGGTAGAAGAGGCGCCCACGGATACGTGCTCTATGCCAAAGCCCGCTTTCTTCAGCATCCCGGCATTGGTCGCCATTATCTCAGCGGCTCCCAGGGCCGCCTCATCTTTGCCCTCAGGAGTCGGTTTGATGCCCATTTCATGTGCGTAAATGCCGATAAACTCAATGCCGCCGAGTTTGCCGAGCCGCCTTGCCAATTCCAGAACCGGCTGGCCCGGCAACACGCCAAAGCGGGAGCCCCGGCCCAGGTCAATCTTTATCAGCAGGCGCGCCTTCTGACCGGCGGCCCGGGCCAATTTTGATATGACCTCAGCCTGCTCCAGCATATCAACGACCATGGCCAGCTTCAGCCCTGGTTTTTTGAGCAGCTTCGCCAGTATCTCACCCTTGGCACCAACATAATAGGCCGGGTGTGCAATGATAATGTCATTGATTCCCTGCTCAGACATTGCCTCCGCCTGTTCTACGACGCCTACCTCTATACCACAGGCGCCGGCGGCAATCTGCCTCTTGGCTATCAACGCATTCTCGTGAATCTTTACATGCGGCCTGAGTTTTAATCCCGCCTCCCTGGCCAGCCGGGAAATCCAGGCGATATTTGCCTCAAGCGTATCCAGGTCCACGAGCACGGCCGGCGTATTCAGGGACGGGTACGGCATTTTCTGTTCCATCATTAAAAGAACCTCCTTGACAAATTTTTTTACAGGCAATAGCCATTTGATTTGTTATTGTCCGTTTCTTTGCGTTATACTATTGCCCAGCCACAAATATCATCTTCTAATAATTTATAATATTTTTATGCTGGAGGTAAATGCATGAGCAAAAAAATCGCGGTTGTGGGAGCGGGCGCGATAGGCGGGACTACCGGTGCCTATCTGATAAAGGCTGGCCATGATGTCACCTTAATAGACCAGTGGGCGGCACACATAGATAAAATCCGCAAGGATGGCCTGAAAGTGAGCGACCTCCACGGTGGGTTCACCGTGCCCGCCAAGGCGCTTCACCTCAGCGATATCAGCGGCGTGAGGGAACCATTTGACATCGTTTTTTTGTCGGTCAAGTCCTATGACACGCGATGGTCGGCGTACCTCATAGAGCCATATCTCAAGCCCACGGGTTTCATCCTGCCAACGCAAAACGCCTTGAACGACGAGGTTGTGGCCAGCGTGGTGGGGTTTACCCGCACCGTGGGCTGTGTGACCATGCTCAGCGTTGGCGTTTATGAGCCGGGCCACATCAACCGCCACGACGCTCTGGACCGACCACATACTTTCACCGTCGGCGAACTTTCCGGCCTGGTATCCAGCCGTGTTAAAGAAGTGGTGGAATTACTCAACGTCGTGGGCCCAAGCGAGGCTACTACCAACATCTGGGGGATGCGCTGGTCCAAACTGGCGATTAACTGCATGGCCAATGCTCTGTCGGGCGTTATCGGCCCGGCGATGAGCTCCCTGAATGAAGCACAAATGGATTCAGTAAACCTGCTCAAGGTTGTTATCGGCGGAGAGGTTACCCGAACTGGCCAGGCTTTAGGCGTGAACATCGAGCCAATATGGGGATTTCAGGCAGATGAGTTCGCCAAAGCAACCACCATGACAGCCGTGCAGAAATTGAAGGCAAAGGTTACTGAAGTCTTGAACAAGCAATTCCTACCGACTGAAGAGCTGGAGAAGAAAGTGGGCACACCGCAACGTCCCTCACTCCTGCAGGATATAATCAAGAAGAGGCGGACGGAAGTAGAGTTTCTCAACGGCGAGGTCGTCAGGAGAGGCAAAGTGGTGGGCGTGGCCACGCCGATGAACCAGGCTCTTCTTGACCTTACCCTGAAGATAGAAAATGGTAAAGCCGAGCCTTCCCCGGCCAACATTGAACTGCTCAAAAAGAAAATATCGCTGTAATCAGAGGCGAAGACATGAAGCAGGCGATAATGATGGACGCGAAGGACAATGTCGCCAATGCCATCAGCGCCATCAAGGCGGGTGAGGAAGTGGCGATACTTTCCACGAAACAGGAGGTTGTGCAACGCCTCAAGGCCAAGAGTTCGCTGCCGCTGGGGCACAAGATTGCGCTGATGGATATCAAGCGAGGGGATGAAATCAAGAAATACGGTGCGGTTATTGGCAAGGCTTCAAAGAACATCGCGGCCGGTGAGTATGTCCACATTCATAACGTCGAGAGCAACCGGATGCCTCTGACCGAGCATATGCTCGGCTATAAATAGTGCCCGTATGGAGGACAGACAAATGGAGTTCCAGGGGTTTGCCCGAGCTGATGGTCGGGCTGGGGTACGCAACCGTGTTCTCGTCGTGGCCACGTCTGACTGTGCCGACCCCGCGGCCAGAATGATTGCCCGCGGCATGGATGATGTGGTCGCGATTACCCAGCATCTGGGCTGCATTGCCATAGAGACCGCCACCACTCTCGTTGGCGCGGCCAAGAATCCCAATATCTTCGCCACGCTGCTGGTCTCCATGGGCTGTGAAGGCATTGAAGCGGAACCCATGATGTCCGAGATAGAAAAGACCGGCAAACCGGTGGCAATGGTTCGCATTCAGGAAATCGGCAGCATCCGCCAGACAGTTGCCCGGGGGCGCGAGATTGTCGCTAAAATGGTGGCCGAATCACACCAGCGGAAACGAGAGGCCCTGGATGTGAGCCGGCTGGCCGTTGGCCTGAAGTGCGGCGGGTCTGACACCACCAGTGGCATTGCCGCCAACCCGGCCATAGGTGTCATGGCGGATATGCTGGTTGACGCTGGCGCCTCAGTGGTCATGATAGAGCCGATAGAGGCCATCGGCGCCGAGGAATTCCTGGCCAGCCGCGCGGCCAATAAATCGGTCCAAAAACAAGTCCTGAAGTGGATAAACGACGAGGAAAAGCGCTGGACGGTCCCCGGCGCGGGTATAGATTTCATGTGCCGGGGAAATATTGACGGCGGGCTGACCACTCTGGAGGAAAAAGCTCTCGGCGCCATTCACAAGGGCGGGCACAGGCCAATAAAGGGAGTGCTGAAAAACAGACGGGGCTGCTTGGAAACGGTGCCCCAGGGCGGCGGCTTTTACCTCCAGGAAGGCACCCATGAAGAGATTCCAGCCATCACCTACATGGCGGCAGCCGGTGCCAATATCATCATTTTTGCCACCGGCCGCGGCGGTGTCTTCGGGCACAGCATCTGCCCGGTGGTAAGGGTAACCGGAAACCCGGAGACCTGGGCCAGAATGAAGGAAGACATGGACATAAATGCCAGCACCATCATGGAGGGCAAGGAATCAATTGAGGGCGTGGGCAAGCGGATATATGATGAAGTGGTGGCTGTTGCCTCGGGAAAGCTGACCATCAGCGAGCAGCTTGGCCTGGATAATTTCGCGGTGTGGAAATACGATAGCCGGCTTGAGGCACTGCTGGGCCTGCTTTAGATTATGGCCAGTTTACCTCCACGCCCCTTTCCTGAAGCCGTGGAATGAGGTCGCTGACTGAACTGGCGTCAAGCGGGTTGTTCTGCAGATGAACAACATACCCTGCCGCCAGCCCTGCGTTGGCTACGAGAGGCGATATATCAACTATCTGGTTGTCCTGAAGCCAGAGCTCCTCCAGGTTTTCCAGCCCGGATAATGGCGAGATATCGGTTATTTCATTGCCGTCTAAGCGCAAGCAACTCATCTGTGTATATGAACTCACCACTGAGATGTCGCTTATTTCATTACGGCTCAGGTGGAGCTTGGTGAGGCCAGCCAGCGGCGCCAGGGGTGATATGTCACGAATCTGGTTTCTGCTGAGATAGAGCGATTTAAGGTCGGCGGTGAGGGAAGCGAGCGGGGTTACGTCAGCCACCTGATTGTCCCAGACGTCCAGCCAGATGAGCCTGCTCAGCGACGATAGCGGTGAGATATCAGTTATCTGGTTGTTGCCCAGATTCAGTTCGGTGAGCCGGGTGAGAGAGACGATTGGCGAGATATCATTTATCTGATTTTTCCCGAGGTAAAGCTTCTCAAGTCCGGTCAGCGAGGCCAGCGGGGCAATATCACTTATCCGATTGTTCCAGAGAACAAGGTATTTGAGGTTCGGGCAATGTTCCAGCCCGGTGATATCGGTGATTTCTCTGCTGGCAGCATTGAAGGCAACAAGCTCTTTAAGGTCGGAAGCATATATGGCGCCATCAGGCTTGCCGATGGCCTCCCTTATCGCCGCATCAAGGTTCGGGTCGGGAAAAACTACCTCGGCAGGGCTGCAGGCACCGAGGCCCAGGGCCAGCATCAGCACGAAGAGCAGAAACAGATACTTCAAACGTATCAACTTCACCTTACTACCTGAGAAACAATTATACCTACGCGCCGCCGCATCTAGCAAACGGAGAAATCAGGGGGTCTCTTTTGCATTTGGTTGTTATGTGCTTACCTCACCCCTGTCCCCTCTCCAGCCAGAATCACTGACAAAAGACCACAGGCATAAATGGCTGGAGAGGGGTGTTTTAAGTGAGAGGGGGCTTCGCCTCCTCTCCAAAATCTCTCCTCCCTAAAACATTATCGGAATGGAGTGCAAAAGATAAACCTGTTTGAGAGGGGGGCACAAGGAGTGAGTATCGTGGGAGCAACCAGATGCCACAGAACCAGATTAGGTCAATCAAGAAACGTATTGC
>VGOH01000049.1 GCA_016875955.1 Chloroflexota bacterium | reverse complement strand
CCTGATTTTCCAGAAATGGCTGTTATCCAGCCCCAGCAAAGCGCAGATAAGCACTTTGTTCACCACGCGGTGCCCCACGCTGACTACGGTGCCCCGGTGACTTTCTATAACTTTATTTCTGAAGCGAATGATTCTGGTTCTGACATCTTCCAGGGTCTCACCGCTTGGCATCCGGACCTGTTCCGGGTGATTCAGCCACCCGGCGTACAGTTCTCCGTATTGCTCTTTAACCTCCTGGTGCGATAACCCCTGCCACCGGCCAAAGTTGAAGTCGACCAGGTCAGGCTCAACGTTTACTTTAAGTTTATGGGGGCGGGCGATTAATTCGGCGGTCTTGAGCGCCCTTTTCAGCGGGCTGGAATAAATGGCTTCTATGGTTGATGTGCTTAAACATCCGGCAAGCAGCTCTGCCTGTTTTATTCCGGTTTCATTTAAATCAAGGTCAATCTGGCCCCGGAATACCTCGGCCACATTCCATTCCGTTTCACCATGTCTGGCGATGATAAGCTCGGTCATTGCCGACTCCTGAATCTAATGCATATTAGATAAGATAGGCAAGATGTGTCAAGAAAACTGCGGGAGACATCTTTTGGTAAAGCATTTTTTCATGATATACTGTAGGTCAAAGCGGGAGGGATATATTGAAAGGCAAGGACTTGCTTTCCATAGCCGACCTGAACCGGGAGGACATACCATTACTGCTTTCCCGTGCCGTTGAATTAAAGGCTGAAGGCTGGACCAGTTCTCTGAGCGAGAAAGTCCTGGCTCTGGTATTTGAGAAGCCATCTTTAAGGACACGGGTGAGTTTTGAGGTGGCCATGCGGCAGCTGGGCGGCCATGCTATCTATCTGTCGCCGGCGGAGGTTGGCCTCGGGGTGAGGGAATCGGTGGCGGACGTGGCCCGGGTCCTTTCCCGCTATGTGGATGCCATTGCCGCGCGTACCTTCGCGCACCAGACACTGGAGGTGCTGGCACAATTTGCCGATGTGCCGGTGATAAACGCTCTATCTGACCTGGAGCATCCCTGCCAGGCGCTGGCAGACCTGCTGACCATTTACGAGAAGAAAGGCGAGCTAGAAGGCCTGACTCTGGCTTACGTGGGCGATGGTAACAACGTGGCACACAGCCTGATGCTGGCCTCGGCACTGGCCGGCATCAACTTCCGTGCCGCCTCGCCGTCTGGTTATGAGGTTCGCGACGATTTGGTCAGGCTGGCACGGGATTATGCCGCAGAAAGCGGTGTTGAAATTACATGCATGGAGGACCCGCGCCAGGCGGTCTATGAAGCGGATATCATTTATACCGATGTCTGGACCAGTATGGGCCAGGAAGCCGAGAGTGAGAAGCGGCGCGTGGCTTTCGCTGGATATCAGGTAAACGGTGAACTGCTGAGGCTGGCTGAGGAAGATGCCATCCTGATGCACCCGCTGCCGGCACATTATGGCGAGGAGGTGGCGGAAGGTATTCTGGAGACCCCGCAGTCGGTGGTCTTTGACCAGGCGGAAAACCGTATGCATATGCAGAAGGCACTGCTCGCCGATATGCTTGGCGGGCTGGAACTTCCGTTGATGAAATACGGATAAGGGGGATGGAATGTATACGCTGAGGATAATCATCAATCGGGGCTGGTATCCGGCGCTGATAACGGTGCTGGCGGTGCTCGGTGTGCTGTATAATTGGCCGCTTGAATGGGTGGCTCCGGCGCTTATCTTTGTTCTGGCTCTCGGCCTGGTAGTGACCGTGATAAGGGCCAGAGAGCGGCAGCTGGAACGCGCCGTCTTCAGGTTGCGGCAGCTGTCCGAATACTTTAATCGCCGTTTCATGGGCGACTCCACGCTGTCCATCTTTGTTATTATCGACAGCCTTTTCAATATCGACAATCCGAGCCTGTGGGACTGGGCAAGGGCCTGCGATATGTCACGGCGCATTTTTAATAGCTGGTGCAGTAGCTTCATAAGCCGTATGGAAAATGATATCGGCATCACCAAGCTGGTCGAGCATCTGCCCGCGTACCTCAACGAGCTGTGGCTGATAACCAGTCAATATTCTGACTTTATCGAGCAATTTCATGAGATTGCGGTGAAAGTGGAAGTCCCCCAGGAGACGCTCAGCCAGTATCATAAATTCGTCATGGAATACAACGCTTTTGCTCAGGACTTCCGCGAACATATCACCGAGCTAAAGAGCGTTGCCCGGACCGGCATAGAGCCCCCCAGCGTGAAGCTGGCTCAGGAAGTGGTCAAGAGAGGGTAAAAGAGCGTGGCCACAGGCAAGCCAATCGTGGCGATTGTGGGTCGGCAGAATGTGGGCAAGTCCACGTTGCTGAACCGGCTGGTGGGGAAGCGGCTGGCCATTGTTGAGGACTCGCCGGGCACAACCAGAGACCGGGTCATCGCTTCCGTGAACTGGCGCGATAAGGAATTTACGGTGGTGGATACCGGCGGTCTGGAACTTGCTGCCAGTTCGGCGGTGGGGCGCCGTGTTCAGGAGCAGATAGAGGTTGCGATTGCCGAGGCCGATGTTATTCTGTTTGTGGTGGATGTGAAGGACGGGGCCATCGCTGCCGATATGGAGATGGCGGACAGGCTGCGTCGGGTGGAGAAGCCGCGGCTGCTCGTGGCTAATAAGGTGGATAATGAAAAACTGGAAGCCGGAGTGGCGGAATTCTATCAACTGGGGCTGGGGGAGCCGGTGGCTATCAGCGCTTACCATGGCCGTGGCACTGCGGAACTTCTGGAGCAGATTGCAGCCCTGTTACCGGAATCGGCAACGGCGGCAACAGAGCCAGAAATCATGAAAATAGCCATTGTCGGCCGGCCCAACGTGGGCAAGTCAATGCTGCTCAATGCGCTGGTCGGTGAAAAGAGGGCTATTGTGGATGATGCGCCGGGCACAACCCGCGATGCCATAGACACCAGGGTTGACTTTGATGGGCAAAATGTGCTACTTATAGATACAGCCGGCATACGGAAGCGGGGGCGGATTGGCCGGGGGGTGGAGCATTACAGTGTGCTCCGTGCTTTGCGGGCTATCGACCGGGCGGACATAGCCCTGCTGGTGCTGGATGCTATGGAAATGATAACCGCTCAGGACAGGCATATCGCTGGATATATCCAGCAGGCAACCAAAGGGGCGGTGGTGGTGGTCAACAAGTGGGACCTTGTGGAGGGGAAAAAGCCGGGAGAGTGGGACCGGTATATCGGAAGTCAGCTGAAATTCATGAGCTACGCACCGATAATTTACACTTCGGCGAAGTTCGGGGAGGGCGTGGGCCGGATAATACCGGAAGCACGCCGGATATACCTGCAGAGGTTGAAAAGACTGGCTACCGCTGAGGTTAACAACGTCGTTCAGGAGGCGGCGGCAGCTCATGTGAGGCCGCGCCAGGGCCGCCGGGAACTGAAAATTTTCTACGCTACCCAGACGGAAATAAATCCACCGACCTTTGTTTTCTTCGTCAACGATGCCAAGCTGGTGCACTTTTCCTATCAGCGTTACCTTGAGGGCCGGTTGCGACAGTCCTTTGGTTTCAATGGAACACCGCTTCGTTTGTTCTTCCGGACAAGGGAGAAAGAGCCGTGATTGTGGCTAAATTCGCCGTCGTTATCCTTATTGGCTATCTTCTTGGCGCCGTTCCCTTTGGGGTGATGATAGCGCGGCGAAGCGCCAACGTGGATGTCACCAGCTTTGGCAGCGGCAAGACCGGTGCCACCAATGTTTTGCGGGTCGCCGGGAAAAAAGCGGCGGCCATGGTGCTTATTCTTGATGTTCTTAAAGGTTTTCTGCCGGTGTTGTTTGCCGCTCTGATATTCAATGGTGATTATATGCTGACCGGCGGCACGAGTCCCTGGGTGCTTTCCAGAACGGCTCAGGTAATGGCGGCACTTTCCGCGATTGCCGGACACAAGTGGTCGGTGTTTCTTCACTTCAAGGGGGGAAGGGGTGTGGCGACCTTCTTTGGCGGTTTGCTGGCCCTGTGCCCGGCAGCGGCACTCTTCGGCGGTGAAATATTATTTCTGGGCGCCTGCATGACCAGATACGCATCGCTTGGTTCGATATCCGGGGCAATTGCTGCCTATGCCATATTGATACCTCTGACCATACTAGATGGGTTTCCCGTGGAATATCTGGTGTATGCGCTCGTCGGCGCGGTGTTTATCATCATTGTTCACCGTGACAACATCGGCCGGTTGCTGGCAGGCACCGAGCGCCGGATAGGCGAACGGGTCAAACTGTAAAGGCAACCGCCCGCTTTTAATTCTTCAAGCCTGGTCTTCCTAAATACCCGCAATTGAGCTAAAATAAGTTATGCTTAAACTGGGCGTCGTCGGCACCACCATATGGGGAATTACTTTATCTATTATTCTGGCGGAAAAAGGGATAGACATTGGTCTATGGGCGCGTACCGAAAAAGAAGCCGATGATTTACGGAATAGTGGCCCAGACCCGGAAGGAACACTGGGCAGGGCTTTCCCGGCCAATGTCCTGATAACCCACGAGATAGAAGTCGCTCTTGATGAAGCCAAAGCGGTGATTCTGGTGGTGCCGTCCCAGTCAATGCGGCAGAACATAAAGCTGGTAGCCGGGCACCTTAATAAATCAATGCTTGTGATCAGTGCTGCCAAGGGACTGGAGGTTGGCAGTGGCCTGCGCATGTCACAGGTTATCGCCGAGGAGATAAATTCCCGCTTTCATGAAAATATCGGCGTGATTTCAGGCCCTAACCTGGCGCGAGAAATCTTACGCGGTCTGCCCGCCGCCACCGTGGCTGCCGCTGAAAATGGCTCGGTGGCCAGGCAGGCACAGAGGCTGCTGACCACGCCGAACCTCTGCGTCTTTACCAACACTGACGTTATCGGCGTGGAGCTGGGAGGCTCGCTCAAGAATATCATCGCCCTCGGTGCCGGCATTGCCGATGGCCTGGGCTACGGTGATAATGCCAAGGCCGCTTACATAACGCGGGGCCTGACCGAAATCACGGCGCTGGGTGTGGCTCTGGGGGCGAACCCGCTTACCTTCTCCGGGCTGGCTGGTCTGGGCGATGTCATCACCACCTGCGCCAGCACGCTGAGTCGCAACCACTACGTCGGCGTGGAGTTGACCAAAGGCCGCCCGGTGGCGGAGATATTGAGCACCATGAACGGCGTCGCCGAGGGCGTGACGACCACTCTTGCCGCCCGCAACCTGGCCCAGAAACTCGGGCTGGAAATGCCGATTACGGAAAGAATTTACCAGGTTCTCTACGAGGACGGCGACCCGGCTGAGGCGGCGGCGGAGATGATGTGTGCCAACGTGCGGCACGAGCTGTCCGGCCGGCGCTGGCGGCTTTTCTCCCTGTTCCAGCGCAAGAAACGAGCGCCGAAAAGCTAGTAGTCCGCGGGGACCGGTCACTTAAGCTAAATCAGGAAGGTACTATTTGCATATGGTTGTTCTTTTATTCACCCCCTTGCTCCCCCTCTCAAACAGGTTTGTCTTTGGTGCTCCACCTTAATAATGTTTGAGAGGGGGAAAGAGTTTGAGAGAGGGCGGAGCCCTCTCTCCTCTAAGCTCCCCTCTCCAGCCATTAAAGCCTGCGGTCATTTACCAGTGATTCTGGCTGGAGAGGGGTCAGGGGTGAGGTGTCAACTGCCAACCGAAGGCAAATAAAACTATCAAGACTCGCGCTTTTTACTGCCCTTTTTCATCGGGTCGAGACTATCAGCCAGTTCCTTGAAGAGCCGGCGCTGCTCTTTGGTCAGCGAGTCTGGCGTCACCACCCGCAGCTTTATTATCTGGTCGCCTTGACCGTGCCGCCGCAGGTGGGGGATGCCCTTGTTCTTCAGGCGAAACTCTTTCCCTGTCTGGCTCCCGGCGGTGACGGTCAGCTTGGTATTACCGTGAAGGGTAGGTATTTCAACCTCGTCCCCGAGGGCTGCCTGCGCGAAGTTGATGGGCAGTTCGTAAAGGATATCATCGCCATCCCTGACAAAAAATTCATGCGCCCGCACGCTGATGGTCACGTAGAGGTCGCCCGGTGAACCGCCCCTCACCCCCACATCACCCTCGCCGCTGAGGCGTATCTGGGTGTCAGCCGGTATGCCGGCCGGTATCTTTACTGAGATGCGGCGCGATTGTTTTTCAAGGCCGTTGCCCTGGCACTGCGGGCATGGTTCGGAGATAACCTGTCCCTCGCCCTGGCATTTGCTGCAGATGGTGGTGTTGATGAAGCTGCCGAAGAGGCTGCGCTGGACGTGTCGCACCTGTCCGCTGCCGTTGCAATCCGGGCAACGGGCCGGCTGGCTGCCCGGCTTGGCGCCAGTGCCGCGGCAGCTGGTGCACAGCTCGGTACGCTTTATTTCTATCTCCTTCTCACAGCCGAAGGCGGCCTCCTCAAAGGATATGGTCGTCTGGTAATGCAGGTCGGCGCCTCGCTGCGGCGCCTGGCGGTGAGCATGAGTCATGCCGCTGAAGAAAGCATCAAAAATGTCGCCGAAACCGCCGAAGTCAAAGCCCTCAAAACCGCGGGTGGCAAAGCCATCGGTATCAATGTGACCGAAGCGGTCATAGCGAGCGCGCTTGTCGGGGTTAGACAGCACCTCAAAGGCCTCGTTTACTTCCTTGAACTTTGCCTCAGCCCCGTCGTCGCGGTTGCGGTCGGGATGGTATTTGAAGGCAAGCTGGCGGAATGCCTTTTTAATATCGCCTTCGGTGGCATCCCTGGGTACGCCCAGGATTTCGTAATAATCTCGTTTCGGTGCCATCAATAATGCCTGTTCCGTGCGTAATTTCTCTACTATGATACTAGCAATACCACTCTCAACTGTCAAGAAGAAACGACAAAACGCCATTGACTGAAATAGAACATATGTGCTAAATTTCAGTTACCTGATTTTGACAAAGGGTCGTGAGGCCAGATTGAGCGGACATGGGCGCAATTGAAGCCGATTATCCTGCTGAAGAAAAGAGGCCAGAGTCTGAGCATGATTTGCCGCCAGAATTCTGCCATTACCGCGATGACGGGTGTGACCTGGCGGCTTCATGTCTGAACTGTCCCTTCCCGCAGTGTATATATGAGCAGCCCGGTGGCAAGCAGCACTGGCTGAAAACGATGCGGAACCGGGAGATAATCAGGCTGTTCACCAGGGAAGGTAAAGGGGTAAAGGAACTGGCCTTAATGTTCGGGGTAAGCACCAGGACAGTGCAGCGGGCACTGGGCAAAAACGCTGATAGAAGGAGGCCGGTCTTAAGATGAAGGAAACGCTTCCCACGCAGCTGGCAAGACTTGACCTTGACCGTACCAGGGGCTATAAGGAGCTACTCGATTTCTACTACGGTCGGCAGTGGGCAGATAGAGAAAGAAGGGGGGAACGCCGCCTTATCTTCAACTACGCCAAGGTGTTCATCGATAAGATAACTTCGTACCTGATGTCGGGCATTAACTTCGCCGTTGACGCCGCGGAGGATTCAGCAGAAGCTAGGGACAAGGCCCGGCAGGCAGAGGCGGCGCTGTATGAAGTCTATGAGGAAAATAACCTGGCGCAGCTTGACCTGGAGACGGAGATTGACTGCGCCATACTCGGCGATGCCGGCTACAAGGTTATCTGGGATGCGGCGCAGAAGAAGGTCGTAGTCACCGCCCCCGATGTTCAGGGCATTTATGCCTGGTGGCCCGGCGATGATACCTCCAGAGTGAGGCGGGTGGCCTCCCGGTATGTGCTGTCGGCGGAAGAGGCCGAGCTCCTGTACCGGTCAAAACCCAGGGGTAAAACGGCCACGGTCGTTGAAGTCTGGACAGATTATGACTTTGAACTGTATCTGGATAACGTTCCGGTGGAACGGAAGCCGAATCCGTACGGATTCATTCCCTTC
>VGOH01000048.1 GCA_016875955.1 Chloroflexota bacterium | reverse complement strand
CCTGTATTTTTTAGCACTGTATGACAAGCTTGGAGTCTTTCCATCATATAGAACAAATAAGATGCAAAATCTGGCCGTTTAATGGCTATATGCTTTAACCAATTTGGTGCGTGACTTGCTATGCCTTTCTCTTTCCAAAACTTTTTAGAATCCTCAAAGGATACTTCCATAGCACCAGGCTGCCATTTACCCTTCTGCACTTTGCCAGTGAAAAATGGCGGGTCAAGATATATAAGGTCAACCGATTCCGGCTCAATATCGTGTCTCATTACGAAAAGGCAATCGCCATGATAGAACGTATTCATGACGCACCTCTATATATGTTTGATTATATTATATCACACCATTATGCAAACCAAATCCAGTTGACATATAATAATTAATCTTAATAATTCTGTCCATTTACCCTCCCTCTCCTCCTCCTGCTATAATTGAAATAGTACAAAAATGACCACGGCCAGGTTCATAATTGCGGTTGTCAGCACGCTGGCGGAGGAGTTTGCCATTTACGCCATTTGGCGCTGGGTGCTGCCGGAGTTTGATATTTACGTGCCGGTGTGGGTGCTGGTGGCGGTGATGGCCTTCTGGGTGGTCTTCGCCATGGGCAACTTCATCTTCGTCACCCGTGTCCTGAGGCGGCAGGCGCTGGTGGGCCTGCCCACCATGGTGGGGATGAGGGGCAAAGCGATAAGCCCGCTGGGCCCGGAGGGGCAGGTCATGATTAAGGGCGAGCTCTGGGGGGCGAAGTCAATAGACGGGGATATTGAAGCCGGGGAGGCGGTAACGGTGGTGGGGCAGGACGGCCTGCAGCTCATCGTGCGCCGGGCAGGCGCGGGCAATCAGAAAGCGTCCAGCAACGGTTCTAAACGTTAAACAGGAAGGTGATGACATCGCCGTCCTGAACAATGTATTCCTTCCCCTCAAGCCTGAGCAGCCCGTGCTTGCGACCTTCCGAAAGGCTGCCGCACTTCATCAGGTCATGGTAGCTGATGACCTCAGCCCGGATAAACCCCCGTTCCATGTCCGAGTGGATTTTTCCGGCGGCTTTCACCGCGCTGGTGCCGTGAGGGATGGACCAGGCCCTGACTTCTTCATGGGCGGTGGAGAAGAAAGAGACCAGCCCCAGCAGTTCATAGGACTGCTGGATAACGCGGTCTAGCCCCGACTCGGTCAGGCCAAAGTCAGCACGGAACTCGGCGGCCGCCGGCTCATCAAGCTGGCCGAGCTCCATCTCCAGCTTGCCGCAGAGGGCGATGATGCGGGACTTCTCCTGTTTGTGGCGGGAGCTCAACTCCGTCTCAAGGTCGGACACCTGTGGCAGTTGCTCTTCGCCGATATTGACCACGGTGAGCAGCGGCTTGGCGGTGAGGAACTGAAAGCCGGCAAGCAGCCGCGCGTCGGCGGCGGCCAGCGATAACGCCCGTATGGGGATATCCTTTTCCAGCTCCGCCTTTAATCTCTGGATAATCTCCTGCTCGTGGAGGGCGGCCTGTCGCTCCGGAGGCTTGGCCCCTTTCAGTGAAGTCTCAATCCTTTCCAGCCGGCGCTCGATGATGGTCAGGTCGGAAAAAACGAGCTCCAGGTTCATATTGGCGATGTCACGCTCAACGTCAAGACTGCCCTCGGGGTGGGGCACGCTGTCATCGGCGAAGGCGCGGACAACGTTTATCAGGGCATCGGCGTTGCTGAGATGGTTGAGCAGCTCGCCGCCGATTCCCGGGCCGGTCACCAGGCTCTTCACCGAGGCACCGACGTCAATGTACCTTACTTCGGCGGGGACCACTTTTTTCGGCTGCAGCATATCGGCCAGCGTCTTGAGGCGTGGCTCGGGGACTCTGGCAGCGCCGATGTGGGTGGTGTGGCCATCAACAGACAGGCCGCCGCCTTCGGCTTTACCTCCGGTCAGGGCATTGAAGATGGTGCTTTTGCCGCTTTTACCCGGCCCGATGATGCCAACCGCGATACTCATCGGTCTAACTGCACGTCCGCACGTGGAGAATTGGCTAATGCGGGCTTGATTTCTTAATGACCTCTCTCGCCTGCTTCAGAGCGAGGTCCCGTTCCTTGGTCACCAGGTTCTCGTTGGCGGCGATGTCCAGCAGGGCCAGCAGGGCATCGTGGGTGGCAACGAGGCCCAGCTGTTCGATGGCTTTAGTCCTGATGTTAGCGGGCAATTTCATATCGGCCGCAATCTCGGCAAGTTTCTTTAATTCCCCGGGTTTCTCTGACATTTGGTGCACCTCTTAAATAAAACAGTGTCCAAATCATATTGTAACTGATATAAAGTCTACTCTTTGCCGGACAATTTCTCAATAGGCTTTTGGTAGGGTTTTATTTACCTTTGGCTGGCAGTTGATGCCTCACTCCTGGCCCCTCTCCAGCCAGAATCACTGGGTAAATAAATACGGGCATAAATGGCTGGAGAGGGGAGTATAGAGAAGAGGGGGCGGAGCCCCCTCTCCAATTCTTTCCCCCTCTCAAACATTATTTAAAATGGAGCGTAGAAAACAAACCTGTTTGAGAGGGGGAGCCAGGGGGTGAGCGAAAGAACAACCATTGCAAATAGTATCTTTGGAAGTTATATTCAGTAAACACCGGCAAGTTTGGTTATGGTAGAATGAATAGCAAATAACTCAGGGGAAACTGGCTTTTGCTCTACGTTCTCTACGGTGAAGACGATTATTCCCGGCAGCTGGCGCTGAACGAGATAAAAAGCACCATTGGTGATGAGACCGCTCTGGCCACCAATACCACTGTGCTGGATGCCCCGAAGGTGTCCATCGACCAGCTGAAAACAGTGGCCGAAGTGGTGCCATTTCTTGCCGAAAAACGACTGGTTATCATTCAGGGCTTACTGGGGCGTTTTGAGTCCAGAGGGAAATCGGGACGGCGGAAAAAGAACGCTGGCGCCTCAGACCGGCAGGATGAGTGCCGGCCGCTGGCCGATTATCTGTTAACCGTGCCCGAAAGCACCGTGGTGGTGCTTGTGGACGGCAAGATAGGCAATAAGAACCCCCTGCTCAATGCGCTCTCGGCAAAGGCGAAGGTCAAGGCTTTCCCGCTGCTGCAAAAAGACAGGTTAATTCGGTGGATAAAAAATCGCGTTGTGGAGAGAGGGAGCAGCATCGCCCCGCCGGCCATTGACCTGTTGACCAGTTATGTCGGCAGCAACCTCTGGACAATGGCTGGTGAGATTGACAAGCTGCTGCTATTCGCCGAAGGCAAGCGGATTGAGGCTGATGATGTCAAGCGGGTGGTGAGCTACGTTCATGAGGCCAGTGTCTTCGACCTGGTAGATGCCATTCTTGAGTTCAGAGGAGGGGTAGCCGCAAGGCTGGCAGAACAGCTGTTGCAGAGGGGCGCGTCGCCGGCCTATGTTCTGGTCATGCTCACCCGGCAGGTACGGTTAATCGTCCGGGCGAAGGAACTGAAAAATCAGCGCCGTGCCGAAGCGGAGATAATGGGCCGGCTGGAAATGACCTCTCAGAAACACCTGCACCTGACGCTGGAACAGGCCGGCCGGTACACGCTGGCACGACTGAAGGAGGTATATCACCGGCTGCTGGAGACCGACCTGTCGATTAAAACTGGGAAATACGCCCCCGAGCTTGCCCTGAATATATTAATCGCCGAGCTGTGCCATGGGGCAAAAACGTCAGTAAGGTAGCCTTCGTTTGACAGCTACGGCGTCTTACGCCTAAAATCAAGTAATCAACGGCTCGTTCGGTCCTTGTATCAGGAGTATTTGATGACCAGCGATGAATTGAGAAACGCCTATTTAAACTTTTTCGCCGGGAAAGGGCATGATATCATACCCAGCGCCTCGCTCATTCCTCACGGCGACCCTACCCTTCTCTTCACCAGCGCTGGCATGGTGCAGTTCAAGGACTACTATCTGGGCAGAGCCGTCCCGCCCAATCCCCGTCTGGCCTCGTGCCAGAAATGTTTCCGCATGACCGATATTGAGTCGGTCGGGGACGCCAGCCACCTGACCTTTTTTGAGATGCTGGGCAACTTCAGCATCGGCGACTATTTCAAGAAAGAGTCCATAGCCTGGGCCTGGGAGTTTGTCACCGAGCGATTGAAACTGCCGCCGGAGCGGCTCTGGGCGACTATCTACCTTGATGATGACGAGTCCTTCCAGTACTGGAAGGACATTGGCGTTCCTGAGGGCAGAATCCTGAGATTTGGTGAGGAGGACAACTTCTGGGGCCCGGCGGGCAATACCGGGCCCTGCGGGCCGTGCAGTGAACTGCATTACGACTTCGGCGAGGAGGTCGGCTGCGGCAAGCCTGACTGCAAGCCGAACTGCCAGTGCGGCCGCTTTTCTGAAATCTGGAACCTGGTCTTCACCCAGTATGACCAGGACGAAAGTGGAAAGCGGACGCCGCTGCCCAAACCAAATATTGACACGGGGATGGGGCTGGAGAGGACGGTGGCGGCGGTCACCGGCAAGACCTCGGTTTATGAGACGGAACTGTTTGCCCCGCTTCTGGAGAGTGTATCAAAGTTGAGCGGGAAAAAGTATGGGGCGGATAAAAAGACCGATGAGGCGATGAGGGTGGTCGCCGAGCACGGGCGGGGCGTTACTTTCCTCATTGCCGATGGCGTCATCCCCAGCAACGAGGGCAGGGGATATGTCCTGCGGAGGTTGCTGCGGCGGGCCGCCCTTTTTGGCCGGAGATTAGGACTGGACAAGCCCTTTCTGACTGATATCGCCAGAGAGGCCGTTGGCCTCATGGGGCATGTTTACCCGGAGATAGAGCAGCGGCAGGACTTTATTCTCAAGCTTATCGGAGTGGAGGAGGCGAGGTTTGAAGAAACGCTCAGCACCGGACTGGAGTTGCTTGATGGTATACTTGCTGGACTGACGGGGAAAAAGAAAAATGAAATCACAGGAGAACAGGCGTTCAAGCTCTATGATACCTACGGTTTTCCTGTGGAGATAACGCGGGAGATTGCCCGTGAGCGTGGCATGACCGTTGATGAAGCTGGCTTTGAAAAGAAGATGGAGAAGCAGCGGGAGAAAGCGCGTGCTGCTCAAAAGCGAGATGTTGTAATTCAACCTGCACCTGCGGCTCTAACTCTCTCTGCTGCAGCGCCGAAAGTGATTATTAGTCGCCAATATGAAACCACTCCCTTCATTGGCTACCACGATTTAAAACACAGGTCGGTTATTATAGATATACTTGTTGACGGCAGTACTGCGGACAGCGTGAAAAAAGGACAGAGCGCCAGCATTATTCTGGAAACGACGCCGTTCTACGGTGAGATGGGCGGGCAGGTGGGTGATGCCGGCCAGATTCGCGGCGCCTCCGGGCAGTTCACCGTGACCGATACCATCAGGATACCGCCCGATATCATCGCCCATCAGGGGAAGGTGGCTGATGGCGCTCTGGCGGTGGGCGAGGAGGTTGAAGCCGAGGTTGACCAGGCCAGGCGTCTGGACATTGCCCGCAACCACACCGCCACCCATCTGCTCCAGAACGCGCTGCGCAGCGTCCTCGGCGAGCATGTGCAGCAGAGGGGCTCGCTGGTGGCGCCGGACCAGTTCCGCTTTGACTTCTCGCACCTGAACGCCATGCTGAAGGAGGAGGTGGAATCGGTGCAGCGTCTGGTCAACGAGAAAATCCGCCAGGACCTGCCCGTTTACGATGAGGAATTGCCCTACAAGCAGGCGATAGCAGAGGGCGTTATCGCCCTCTTTGATGAGAAATACGGCGATACCGTCCGGGTGCTGCGCATTGGCCAACCGCCTGTAAGCTCGGAGCTCTGCGGCGGCACACATGTAAGGTCAACCGGGGAAATCGGGTTCTTCCATATCATTGCCGAGAGCAGCATCGGCGCCGGGCTGCGCCGCATTGAGGCGGTGACGGGGAGGGGGGCGGAAAATTTTGTGCAGAAGCGTCTGGCAGATTTGCAGGGTGCTGCTGAATCTCTGGGCATTGAACTGGACAAAGAGCGCAAAAAAGTCTTGGCCCTGGAAAAAGAACTGGCCAGAATGAGGGTGGATTCGTTGCTTGGACAGGTTGAAGAGATAAACGGGGTAAAGGTGCTTGTGGCCCGGGTGCCTTCATCGCGAATGGAGATACTGCGGGAAATGGCCGACTTCATCCGCGATAAGCTGAAGAGCGTTGTTCTGGTGCTGGGCACTTTAACCGAGGGGAAGCCAGTGTTTCTGGCCGCGGTAACTCCTGACCTGGTCGCCCGCGGCTATGACGCTGGCAAAATCATAAAGGAAGTGGCTAAGGTAACTGGTGGCGGCGGTGGTGGCAAGCCAAATCTGGCCCAGGCGGGTGGCAGGAACAAAGAGAAACTTGATGAAGCCCTCCGCCTGGTGAAGACTTTAATCTAAAGCAGTTTATTCGGGGGTGGGGAAAACGCGCAGTCTGGGCCTGGACATCGGCGACCGGCGAATCGGGGTGGCCATGAGTGACCCCCAGGGCATACTGGCCAGCCCGCTCACCATTATCAACCGCGCCGACGAGCCGTCGGACATCAATGCTATTCTGGCTATCGTTGACCAGAACCAGGTGGGGGCGGTGGTGGTGGGCCTGCCGCTTTCCCTGAACGGCAGCCTCGGCCCGCAGGCGGAGAAAGTACAGGATTTCGCTCATCAGTTGCGCCGACATACGGAGGTGACCGTTGAGTTCCGGGATGAGCGCCTGACCACTGCCTCTGCGCAAAGGCTCATGAAAATGACCGGGAAAGACCGCAGAAGCCGGGACGATGCCATGGCCGCCGCGCTCATACTGCAGGGTTATCTTGATGAAAAACTGGCCTAGGTATTGACATAATAATTTTTTTCTATTATAATTGCTTTGACAAAGTAATATATTTATATGACACCTTTTGATAACTATTATAATGTGATAGAGGCCGGCAGGCGTCTTAAGATTCATCCCGAGACGGTAAAACGGCTGTGCCGGCAGGGAGATATACCGGCGATAAAGATACATAACACCTGGCTGATAAGTGGCGACATACTGGATAATTTTGCCGGGACCTATGTTTCCAGGCGTGGCGCCAGAAGAAGACTGCTAAAGTGAAGGAGGGGAAAAAGTTATTCTGTTAAAGGGGGGTGGCTTGGCCGATGGAACGTGGTAAAAATATTCGTATCATAGTGCTGGCGGTTCTTCTTTGTGGCTGTCTGATAGCTCTGTCAGGTATTCCGGTTATGGCCGCGCCGCTGATTAATCTATCGCCTAACTCTGGCGCGGTAGGGACCCTGGTTACCATTTCCGGGGAAAACTGGGAGTCCTTTAAAGGGGACGAAGTATACATCTTTTTTGATAATGGGGAAATCAGTGCCAGCCCGATTGTGGTGCCGCAAACGGGCAGCTTTCAGCTGAGCTTTAATATCCCGAAAAGCACGGCTGGTGCGCATACCATCAGGGTGAAGAACGAAATGGGCTCAACGCTGGCCCTGAATACTTTTACTGTCATTGGACCTGAAATCAAGCTCAGCGCCAAGTCAGGCCCGGTAGGTCGCAACCTGAGCGTGGTCGGCAAAGGTTTTTATGCGGACAAGGTGGTGACCATATATTTTGATGCTAAAGTGCTCGGCACGCTGACCGCATCAACAACTGGCGAATTCAGTTACAGTTTTAATATCCCGGACAGCACGGCCGGGGCCCACGTAATTATGGCCAGTAACGCCGAGGGTAACGCCCACGAGGTTGAGTATGAGGTGCTCCCCTGGATTGCCCTGAGTCCGGTTACCGGAGCGGTGGGGAGCATAGCGCAGGTCAGCGGCAACGGTTTTGCCTCCAGGAGCGACGTGTCCGTTTTTTTCCAGTCTAAGGAGGTTGCCTATGCCAAGACGAATGAATCCGGCACCTTTGCCACAGTCTCATTTAATGTGCCGAAGGCGCTGCCGGGAACATA